>CAYPJN010000142.1:0-6749 GCA_964411055.1 uncultured Lentisphaerales bacterium
TCTCGGAGGCCTCGGCACAGGCCACCGCAAAGCGCGTCTGGCTGCCGTCGGACCACCCCATCGAAGCCGAGGCGTCGAGGATGACGACCACCGCACGGCGCGCGAAAGGGCCGCCGCCGCCGGGCGAATGGAGCACGGGGCGCAGAAAGAGCAGCACGAGCGCCACGGCCGCTGCCGTGCGCAGCAGCAGCAGCAACCAGTCCTTCGGCTGGCGCACCCGCTGCGTGAAGCGCAGGGCGCGGCGGATGAATTCCACGGAACTGAAGTCGACGACGCGCGGCCGGGCGCGGGCGAAGAGATGTACGGCCAGCGGCAGGAGCGCCAGCAGGGCCAGCGGCCAGAGAACGCTGTTGAGAAAGACCACGTTCACGGCGCGAACCCCTCGAACAGGCGGTGGAAGTGGGTGTCGGTACGGGCGACGGTGTAGTCGATCGCCCGCCGCGTCGCCCAGTCGCGCAACGCCTGGATGTGGCGGTCCAGCGCCTGCCGGTAGCCGTCGCGCACGTCGGCGGCATGGGCCGTGACCCGCTGCCCCGATTCCAGATCGCGGTAGGCCACCAGTCCCTGTTCGGACAGCTCCAGCTCGGCGGGCGTGAGGACATGGAAGAGATAGATCTTGAAGCCGCGGTGGAGATAGGGCGCGAAGGCTTCGAAGATCGCGGCGGGATCATCGAAGAAATCCGACACCACCACCAGAATGCCCCGGCGCTTGAGCAGGGGAAAGGCGGTCCGCAGCGAGGCCGCCAGGGAAGTCGCCTCGCCGGGCGCATTGCGCTCCAGCAGATTCAACAGCGCGTTCAGATGCTGGTGGGTGCCGCCCGGGGGGATGAAGGTGCGGATTCGGCGGTCGAAGAGCTGGAGCGAGACCCGGTCGCCGCCGCGGATCACGAGGTAGGCCAGGCAGGCGGTGAAAAACGAGGCGTACTCGAGCTTGCTGGGCTGGCGGCCGAAGCCCATTGAGGCGCTGCTGTCGAGAAAGAGGTGGCAGTCGAGACTCGTCTCGTGGTCGTACGTGCGGAGGTAGAAGCGGTCCGTGCGCCCGTAGACGCGCCAGTCGATCAGCGCCAGATCGTCGCCGGGCACATACTGCCGGTAGTCGCGGAACTCCACGGAAGATCCGCGCGCGCGGGAGACGTGGCGTCCGGCGTAATACCCCTCCACCACCGCCTTGGGCGCGAACGCGAAGCCCGCCAGACGATGGATGTCCTCCGGCCTGAGATATTTGTATCGCTGCTGCATCGCGGCACCGCTCGCGGAGTAGCGTCTCAGAGCCGGGCTTCGAGCTTGTCGATGATCTGGTCGACGGTCACGCCCTCGCCGGTGGCCGTGTAGTTCGGGATGATCCGGTGGCGCAGGACCGGCTTGAGGATGGCGCGCACCTCCTCCAGCGAGGCGGCCGCCTGGCCGCGCAGCAGGGCGAGGGCCTTGACGGCGCGGGTCATCGTCTGCGACGCCCGCGGTCCGGCGCCCCAGGCGACGTAGCGCTTGACGAACTCGTCCGCCAGCGGCGCGTTGGGGCGCGTGGCGCCGACGGTGCGGAGGATCGCGTCGAGCACATGGTCCGGCACAGGCACGTCGAGGATCGTCTCCTGCAGATCAAGCACCTCCGCGGCTTCCAGCACCTTCGGCGGCTCGGCGGCCAGGCGTCCCGTAGTGCGCAGGACGATGTCGCGTTCCTGCCCGATGTCGGGGTAGTCCATGGTCAGGCTGAAGAAGAAGCGGTCGAGCTGCGCCTCCGGCAGCGGGTAGGTCCCTTCGTGCTCAATCGGATTCTGGGTGGCGAAGACCACGAAGGGCTCCGCCAGCTTCATGCACTTGCCCGAGACCGTCACCTGCTTCTCCTGCATCGCCTCGAGCAGCGCCGCCTGCGTCTTCGGCGGCGTGCGGTTGATCTCGTCGGCCAGGATCAGGTTGGCGAAGATCGGACCGGGGGCGAATTCGAAGCGCCGTCTGCCGCCCCCCTCCTCCTGCAGGATGTCGCCACCGGTGATGTCCATCGGCATCAGGTCGGGGGTGAACTGGATGCGCCGGCTGACGAGCCCGAGCGTGCGGCCAAGCGTGGTGACGAGCAGCGTCTTGGCCAGCCCCGGCACGCCGACGATCAGGCAGTGCCCCTTGCAGAGCAGCGCGGTCAGCAGCAGCTCGACCACCTCGTCCTGGCCGACGATCACCGTGCCGATGGCCTCCTTCAGCGCCGCCATCCGCGCACGCACCCGCTCCCATTTTTCCTCGGCTGTCTGTGTCATGTTCCGATCCTTCCTCTCGCAATATTCTACTCGATGATCATCTCAACATCGTCATCATCCTCTACGTTCTTCTCGCCCGGCTTCGGCGGAAGCATGCCGGTAAAGGTGATGGAGGCGTTGCCCGCAAGCGGTGCGTCACCTGAACAGAAACTCCGCGCCGCTTCGTCAAAGGCCTGGTTCTGCTCCTCGAAGCCGCTCATCATCATCTCCGCCATCTCCTCGTCATCATCCTCTTCCTCGTCCTCTCCCGTCTTCGCTCCCGCCACGGTCGTCGCCCCCGCGGCGGCGGCCACGGCCGGCACGGCCGCCGGGGGGAGTTCGACCATCCACAAGCCGTGGCCGTAGCCCTCTTCCCCGCCCTGCAGCATCCCCGTGATGATGCCTTGCGGGTTGGCGGTCCTGCGGTTCACCCAATGGCCCATGCCGCTCAACCCGCCGTTCCCGACCGGTTGCGCCACCAGCGACAAACCGCGGCCAAATCCGGCGGACGAGAGGTTCATGTTGCAGGCCATGCCATTGGTCAGTAGAAGCCTGCAACAGTCGTGCAGAACCGCAATCGCGTTGGTCGTGACCGCGGTTCCCTCCAGTTGCTTCAGGCGGGCCGCGACCCCGGGCGGCAGGGTATTGTCGACCTGGACCGTGGCAATGCGCCGCGATGGCGCGGCCAGCGCCTTCGCGAGCGCCGCGTGATCGTCAACCGCCTGGCCCAGATAAAGGGTTTCCGCCGGCGAAAAACGCTCCAGGAGTTTCGGCAGTTCCGCCGGCGCTGCTCCCGTCACCGCCGCGACCAGCGCCGCGCGCCGTTCCTCCGGCACATCGTCGGCCGACGGCAGCCGCGGCAGCTCGGCCTCGGGCTTCCCCGCCAACCGGGCCGCCGCGCGGTCGCGCAGCACACGCATCGTCACCTCGGCCGGCAGGTTTTCGGCGCTCTCGCCCGCGCCGAACGACCTCATGGACGAGCCGTCGCTGTAGAGCGCCTCGATGGCCGTGGCCGCCAGGTCGGCCAGCGTCAGCTTGCGCGTGTCGCCATACCCCATCCCCATCGAAAAGGCCGGCCGCGTGTCGGCCAGCAGGACTCTCCAGGCGGCACCGTTGGTGCCGATACTCGCCTGTTTCCGCGCGGCGAGTAGCTGCATCACCGCCTCCATTGCTTCCGGGGTGTCCGCATCCTCCATCAGTTCCTCCATGCCCTCCTGCATTCCAGACTGGCGCAGCATCGGCATCATCGACAGGAGGCGCGAACGGACGGCGGCATTGGTCGACTGGATCGCCGCGTTCAGCATGGCCGGCATCGCCGTTTCCGCTGGCAGGCGCCCCAACGCCTGATAGGCCGCCATCCCCCCCTTGTCCTCGCCGGATTCGGCGTTGACCAGCGCGGCGATGGTCGCATCGAGATCGGGCTTGCGAACCATCGACCGCAGGTTGGCCACCTCACGGTCGGCCATCTTCCGCACTTGCGCGACAAGTTCCTCGTTCGACGCCATGCCGACCGGCAGATCGATTTTCTGGCGCATGGCGGCATAGCGCTCGACAAAGTCGGCCGCCGCCTCGCCGCGCTTCTCGACATACTCCGACACGAGAACTCCCCCGTAGCCACCGTGCATCATGTACGACATCTCGGTGGGCGGCGTCAGCAGAAACGCCTCGATCTGCGGCACATGTGACTCGAAGTCGTTCTCCATTAGAAACCTGACCGCAGCCTGCTTCTGATTCTGGTCGCCGTGCTTCAGGAAATAGTCGGCCTGTCCGGTTGGCGGCAGGGCCTTGAGGGCCAGGTATGTTTCCCGGGCCGCCTCGACAACCTCCTCCGGTGTCTGCTCGTCGTCGCCATGCCGGCGCTCCGACTCTTCCCGTGGGCACAGGGGAGCGAGCAGGTGGCGGGCGATCTCGCCGCGCGTCAGCGGCCGATCCATCTGCCGGTAGTAGGTCTGCGTCCGAGCCTCGTCCGATGGCCCCGAGTCGTTTTCAAAGAATGTATGGATTGTCGGCATGCCGGACTCGCTTCGGAATCGCGGACAAAGCACCTCGTCGCCTGCCAGCGCCAGCAGCAGCGGGACCGAACGGAGGCCGCGCGACTGGATGCGTGCCATGACGTCCGCCGGTTCCGGCTCCGGAAGCCGCCTGGCGACCCGGTTGGACGCGACGAGAAACCAGAAGTCTCCCGCATAGCCGTGCCCGGAAGCAGACTCCGGTTCCGTTGCCAGGGCGGCGGCCAATGCGCGGTCTTCGTCATCGAGTCCTTCGCCGGTGACGGGGGGCGGCGCCTGCATGGCGGCGCGGGCCTGCAGATGCTCCTGCAGCATGCGGGCGGCGCCGGCCTTGCGCCAGCCGGCCGGGAATTTCTGCAGCAAGGCGGCGACCGCCGCCTGGTAGGCCTGCCAGTCGCGCGTGAAGCGGAAGTCGGCGCCGGCCACCGCCAACTGTGCGTCGGCCAGGACGTTCATCGCGCTGAGGATCACCTTGCGCGAATCGCCGGCGAGCGCGAAAAGGCTGCCGGCCAGGGCGTTCGCCTCCTGCTGCCGGCCGTGCTGCCAGGCGAGCACGGCCAGCAGAAAGAGTGTGCCCGGCCCCTCGTCCGAGCGCAGGAAGGAGTCGTAGCGCAGTTCACGGGCATCGGCGGCCTTGGCCTCCAGTTTCTTGGCCACAAAGGCCGAGGCCTGGCCGAGATCGCGTCCCAGGTCGCACGGTTTCCAGGAGCCCATCGGCACCTCGGCCCGGCGAGGCATAACCGCTCCGATCCGCGCCAGGGCATTGCTGGCCGTTCCGGTCGCCCGGCGTTGGCGGTACGTCTTCTCGTCGACCAGTTCCAGTACCACGCCCGATGCCGTCAACAGGGTGCTCGTCGCCGACGTGTTTTCGGCCAGCAGCCAGGCATTGCCGCGCAGTTGGACTTCGTGGAGGTTGTAGCCGGCGTCGAAGATGCCGTAGCCGCCGAACTGGTGGAGAACATCCGACTGGAGATTAACGTAGGTGGCCTTGGAAGTGTCGGGAAGCCCTAGACGGAGGAAGGCGCTGAACCCCTGGCTGTAATCCTGCGCGTTGGTGGCGGCGGGGGGCGGCGCGGGCGGCGGCGTCTGCCCGGAGGCAGGCGGGATCGGCAGCATCGCGACGGCGATTATCAGTCCCATTGCCCATTGATTGCGTTTCATGCATCATCCTCCCGGGGTGGCACTGGCATACACGATGAGGCGACTATGCCAGAACCAACCGGGAAGGGCAAGGGAAAGAATTTTGCCAATGGTCAGACGAAGAGCCGCGCGGCGTTAGCGCGGGTGAGCTCGGCGATTTCTTCGGGGGCGGTACCGCGCTCGCGTGCCAGGCAGGCGGCCACATGCGGCACAAGGGCGGGCTCGTTGGGACGGCCGCGCAGCGGCACCGGCGTCAGGTAGGGCGTGTCGGTCTCGATCAGCAGGCGGTCGGCGGGCACCGCGCGCGCGACGGCGCGTAGCGGAGCGGCGTTGGCGAAGGTGACGATGCCGCTGAAGCTCAGGAAATAGCCGAGTTCCAGCAGCGCCTCGGCCAAAGCCTGGCCACCGGTGAAGCAGTGGATGACCCCGGGACGTGCGCCGCGGAACCAGGTCAGTCCGCGGGCCTGCCGGAGCAGGGCGAGCGTGTCGTCGTCGGCTTCGCGCGTGTGGATGACGACGGGGCGTCCGAGACGCGCGGCGAGTTCCAACTGGCACTCCATCAGTCCGCGCTGGGCCTGGCGCTCGGCCGTTTCGCAGTGATGGTGGTAGTCGAGTCCGATCTCGCCGACGGCGGCAAGTTCCTCCGCGCCGGATCCGGTCAGCAGTTCCGTGGCCGCGGCACGGGCATCGGCGCACGCGGCCTGCCCGCGGTCGAGCCCCAGGGCCAGCAGCGCCTGTTCCGGGCGCGCGGCGTGGGCGCGCCGCGCCCCGGCGTTGAGCTCCGGCGAGCCGCCCACGGCCAGCAGGCGCGCGACTCCGGCCGCGCGCGCGCGTTCAAGCAGTCCCGCGACAGCGGCGGCATCGTCGGGGAAATGGACGTGCGTGTCGAAATAGAGGGTCAGGGTCTCTAGGCCTTCTTGCCGCCGCCGGGTTCCCAGACCTGCACACGGGCATGTGACGGATGGGTGGCGGCGGAGGGCGGTGGGATGACGCGCGCGGGCGCGTCGTCCGTGATGGCGGGCGGCGGGCGGTGGTGCATGGCGGGCCGCGGGGCGGGCGCCGGACGCGCCTCCGCCGCGCGGAGCTCGGCTGTCCGTGGCGCAGGCGGCGGTACGGCCTTGGGCGCCGCGGGCGGCGCGATGTCAGCCGCCGCGGGTGCGGCAGACGGCACGGTGTCCGCCGCCGCGGCGGGCGCGGCGGCCTGCGGGGACGGCGTGTTCCGCGGGTTGTCCTCCTGGCGTGGCGGCTCGCGGCGGGGCGGCGGCCCGGAGCGTCGCGGTTCACCGCACTCGCCACGTTCGCCGCGGGGGCGGTCGCGCCAGCGATCAGGGCCGCCCTGGCGACCATCCGAACGTCCGGCAGAGCCGGCGCCGCC
>CAYPJN010000143.1:0-6720 GCA_964411055.1 uncultured Lentisphaerales bacterium
GCTTGCTCCGGACACCCTGCGACACACCATTCAGGAAAAGCTCGACCGTCTCGTGCGACGTGTAGCAGTGCACCGGCGTCGCCAGCCCGGCCCGGTTGGGCCAGTTCCAGTGCGGCAGCAAATGCAGCACCGGCTCCCGTGTCCAGCGGCTCTTGTAGAGATAGGCGCGGTTCTTGGGCAGCCCGCAGAGATCGAAGATCCCGAAATATGAGGCATGCGCCGGCCAATGGTGATTGTACGGACTCGGTTCGCCGAGGTAGTCGAATCCCGACCAGACGAACTCGCCCATGATCCACGGGTGCCGGTCCTGGAAGGTGAACTCCTCCTCGATCGAGGTGGCCCACGAAGGGTATTCCACGTCGTAGCTCGACATCTGCAGGCTCGGGCGCGTAACGAGGCGTTCCTCCACGGGAAAGGCGTACTCGCCGCGGCTGCTGACCACCGAGGCCGTCTCGCTGCCGTAGATCGGCCGGCCCGGCAGCCGCTCGTGGTACTCCTGGTAGCGCCGCGGCTTGTAGTTGAAACCCGGCACGTCGATCTCCGCCGCCATCCCCTTGTCGAGCGCCGCGTCGCCGAAGCTGAGGCCGGCCGTCACCGGCCGGTCGGGGTCAGTCCGGTGCACTATGTCGCGCAGCCTTGCGGCGACACGCCAGCCCTCGTCGGTGTTCTGTTCCAGCATTTCGTTGCCGATGCTCCAGAGCGCCACGCAGGGATGGTTGCGGTCGCGGACGACGAGGTCGACGAGGTCGCGCTCGGCCCACGCGTCGAAATGCAGGTGATAGTCGTTCTCCACCTTGGCAATCTGCCAGCAGTCGAACGCCTCGTCGATCACCAGGAAGCCCATCTCGTCGCACAGGTCGAGCAGCCCGGGCGCGGGCGGATTGTGGGCCGTGCGGATGGCGTTGACCCCGACCGAGCGTAGGATTTCGAGTTGCCGCCGGGCCGCGGGCATTGAAAAGGCCGCCCCCAGCGGTCCAAGGTCGTGGTGCTGGCAGACGCCCTTGAAAACCACCGGGCGTCCGTTGAGGCGCATGCCGCACTCGGCGTCGAAGCGCATCTCGCGGATGCCGAATCGCTGCGAAACCGTGTCGGTCGCCTCGCCGCGTCCGTTCCGCAGCGTGACTGTCGCCGTGTAGAGGTGCGGCGCATCGAGATCCCACGCGGCGAACGGCTCAATCCCGGCCGTGGCCACGGCGCCGCCTGACATGCGTCCGCGGACCATCTCGCGGCCCGCCGCATCGGTGATGGCATAGTCGAAGGAGTCAAAAGAGGCGCTCGCGGTGACGCCGATGGTCAGCTCGGCGCGCCGGCCGCGGATCGCCGCCGTCCGGATCCAGAGGCCCCACGGCGCCACATGCAGCGGATCGGCCGTGATCAAGTGGACGTCGCGAATGATGCCGGCGCCGGGGTACCAGCGCGACTGGGACGGCAGGTTCTCCGCCCGGACGCAGAGCAGATTACCGCCCCCGGGAACGATCCAGGGCGTCGCATCGACGGCGAACGAGCTGTAGCCGTAGGGGCGGCCGCCCGCGGGATGCCCGTTGATGAAGACGGAAGAGTGGCTCATGACGCCGTCGAACACGAAGAAGAAATGCTTCCCGGCCGCGCCGGCATCGACGTCAAACCGCAGGCGGTAGGTACCGTGTCCGACGTGCGGCAGGCCGCCGGTGCGGCCGAAATGGCCGCTCACCACGGCCTCCCCGTCGTTTACGATCCTGGTGAACTGGGCGTCATTGAGCTTGCCGAACGGCCCGCGGATGGCCCAGTCGTGCGGCACGACCACCGGCTCCCAGCCGGCATCGTCGAAGTCCGGAGCCTCGGCGCCCGGATTCTCGCCGTGCCGGAAGCGCCATCCGTCGCGGCAGCGTAGCATCTTGCGCATAAGGTGGAACCGATCCCTGTCAACCGCCGGCGCGGATCTGCCGTGCCCCGGCATCTGCCCGCACCGCTTGCGATGCCGGAATCATAGACGCCGCCGCACGCGGCGGCAATCACGGAATCTAAGGCACGTATTTTGCTTGTATAGCCTCAGTGAATAAGGCACGATTCATTCCCCGCGAGCCAGCGTCCAGCTTTGCGCGGGCAGCTGGCTGGCAGGAGGCTTTTCAAGCGTGAAAACAAAGAATACTGCTGCCGGCTTGGCGCAAGACAACCATGCCGCGTACGGCGTATATGCGTCGTTTTTGCTGATCGGGCAAAGCAACATGGCCGGACGCGGACACTTCAACGAGGTCGAGCCGATCTGCGATCCGCGCTGCAAAATGCTCCGCATGGGCCGCTGGCAGCCGATGTCCGAACCGGTCAACCCCGACCGGCAGATCTTCAACCCGTCATGGCACTCCGGAATCTCTCTCGGCCCGACTTTCGCCATCGACGCTGCGGACTACTATAACGCCAGTGTGGGGCTCATTCCGTGCGCCGACGGCGGAACGGCGCTCCGCGAATGGATGCCGGGCACGACGCTCTTCGACCATGCCGTCATGATGTCGTCGCTCGCCGCCCGCACCTCGATGATCCGCGGGATCCTCTGGCATCAGGGAGAGGCCGACTGCATGACTCTCGACGAGGAGTACGAGCGCAACATCGCGGTGATGTTCAGGGAGCTCCGCAAAGCTTTGGAAGACGCGAATCTTCCCGCCGTCATCGGCGAGCTTAGCGGAAACATAAATTGCACGGGGCTGGACATCGAAAAAGTCAAGGCATTCAACCGCCGGCTACCCGCGATGGCCGCGCGGATCGGCAACTGCGCCGTCGCCAAGGCCGAGGACCTCGCTGTGCAGGGGGACGGCGTCCATTTTAACGCCGCTTCCCAACGCACCCTCGGACACCGTTATTTCGAGGCGTTTAGGTCTCTTGTATGATTTTCGACACTCACATTCACATGTACCCGGGTCCGTGCGACGGGCCCGAAACCTTCCTCCAGAAAGCCGCGGCCGGCGGCGTCGGCGGAGGCACAATCTTCAGCATCCAGCCGCACCAGGGTCTCGGCGACCCCGATGGCGACTACCGCTGGGAATACCGCCTCGAGCGGGTCCTCGAATATGCCTCACGGACGGCTGGATTCATTCCTTATTTCCGCATCGATCCGCAGGATCCGACCGTCGGCGAGCAGATCAAGACCGCCGCCGAACGCGGAATCGCCGGCTTCAAAATCATCTTCGAGCGCTGCTTCCCGAGCGAGGGCCTCGACGCCTGCCGCGCCGTCGCCGAGACCGGCCTGCCGCTCATGTTCCACAGCGGCATCCTGAGCGGCGGACGCGACCTTCTATCCGGCAAGTTCAACTACCCCATCGAATTCGAGTGCATGTTCGCGATACGCGGGTTGCGCTTCTCCATGGCGCACCTCGGCTGGCCGTGGGTCGACGACTACATGGCCATGGTCGCGAAGGCCGCTTTCACTCACGCCCCTGAGTTCGGCAACGAGATGTACTTCGACCTCACTCCTGGTACGCCGGGGATCTACCGCGAGCCGTCGCTGCGCAGACTCTACCTCACCGGATACCACGTCAAGAAACGCGTTCTCTGGGGAACAGATGGCGCGGTCAACGACTATGACCCGGGGCTTCCACACTACTGGCAGAAAAAGGACGGCCCGATCTTCGACGCCATTGTCCGCGACGTTGCCGAGGCGCGCCTTCCTTACGAGGAGCCGCTGCGCGACCATTCCGACATCTTCGAACTCGCGACCGAACGCAACTGGCGCGACTTCAACAGCGTCTACCTCAAAGAAACTTTCACTCCCTCATCGCCGAGGCTTTAGCAAGGAGACCGGTTATGTACAACCTTTACAAACAGATCCAGTCCGAACTCGACTTCGACCGTCTTTTCGAACGAACCGAACGGCTCTGGAAAATCGAGCGCGGGCAGACATTCTCTCAATATTGGCAGGCGGCGGAGCATGTCGCGGACATCCTCCGCGCCGACGGTTTCAGCGAAGTCGAGGTGATTGCATTCCCGGCAGACGGCAAAACCATCTTCCACGACGTTCACGCACCGATCGCCTGGCATGCCACCAAGGGGCGTCTCACCCTGCTCTCGAAGCCGACACGTTACGATCCGGACGGCTTCAACCCCGGCCCGGTGATCGCCGACTACGAGCGCCATCCGTTCCATCTGGTCAAGGGCTCGACGGCAACACCGCCGGAGGGCATGGAGTGCCGCATCTTCACGGAGGCCCAGATGAGGGCCGGCGAGGACGTCCGCGGAGGAATGATTCTTCTGGAATGGGATACCGCGCCGCGCCCCAACGTGATCTCCATGCTTCTCGACAAGGGCGCTTGCGGCTTCATCGCAGACTACCTCAGGGGCCGCTGGAGCACGCCGGACTGCATCCAGTGGGTCACCGCCGCGACAGAGGGAAGCAACTGGAATGTCAACGTTTTCGACCGCGACTTCATAGGGTTTTCCGTATCCCCGCGCGTCGGCGGCTATCTGCGGGCGCAGGTGGAGCATGGGGTTGTCATGTGCAAGGTCGAGTGCGACGGCTACCGCGCCGCCGAAACGTTCCCGTGCGTTACGGCTACCGTCCCCGGGGCCGACGACAAGGAGGTCTGGGGCCTTGCGCACCTCTTCGAGCCTCTTGCCGACGACGACTCGCTTGGCGTGATGACGCTCATCGAGAACGCCCGGCGTCTGCTTAAGAAGGGCGGCAACCGCCATACCATCCGCCTCGTGATGTCGCTCGAGTGTTTCGGTTTCTCCGCATACGCCGCGACGCGCTCCAGAGAGCATCTCGACCGTGTGCTGGGCGGAATGAATTTCGACTCAACCATGTCCCGGCCCGGCTACATGCTGCTCAGCGAAAGCATCACACCGTTCGCCGGAAACCTCATGGTCCGCCACCTGGCGGACGAAATCACGGCCAGGGACAAGGAGTTCCAGGAGATCAAACAGTCGAAACTCGGCTTCGCATCCGATGACATGCTCCTATCCGATCCACAGGTCGGCGTCCCCACCTTCTGGGCGATCTCCAAACGCAGCCCGCACTACTGGCATAACTCATATCAGGACATGGACTTCCTCGACAGGGGCATCATCCGCCAGAGCGCGGCATTCAACGGCACCGCGCTCGCGATGATGGTCAACCCGCGCGAAGAATACGCCGAGGCGCTGCGTGCCGCTTTTCCTGCCCGCCTGGAGGAAATACGTGCGCTGATGGTGGCCAAGAAGTTCGACGGCGCCTTCTTCAAGCACCTCGTCGCCCGTGAACAGCGCATGTTCGCCGACTTCGGAAGATTTATGCCTGGAAAGGAATTCGAGCTCCGCTATGACGAAACAGCCGCGATACCTCAGGCTGAAGAGATTCGTTCCCCCGCCCGTGACTATGCGGCGACACTCGTCTTCAAGCGCCTGACCCCGGGCTTCATCTTCGAGCTCTGCCGCGTTCCCCGTGACAAGATCCGACCGCTTCCCGGCTCTCCGATCTACGACGAGACAGCAAACATCTTCACGGGCATGGACGGGAAAAAGAACCTTGCGCAGCTCATCCGCGAGGCCGAGTTCGAGCAGGCCATACATCTTTCCGAGGCGAAGATCAAGGCGTACACGGACATGATGCTTTTTCTCCGCGACTACGGCTATCTGGAACTTGTGGGATAAAGAACGGACAAGACAATTAACACATCACGCAAATTCACGGCGACGCTGGCGCTTACGGCTCTTTTGTCCGGGATGACGGCCGTGATCGCGGCGGACGCGAAACCGCCCGTCCAAAGGACCGAGATCGAGATCGCGGACTCGGCGGGTTTCTATCTGACAATGACTTCGGCGGCGCCGGTCCGGGTCGGTGTTGTCACGGAGCAGGGTGCGGCGAAGTATTTTACCATCGAGCTCAAACCGCAGACGTTCACGCCACTCAAGCCGTCGTGGAAGCTGCCCGCGTCAAAGATTCCTCCGGAGTTGTTGAGTCCGGTAGTCTTCACGAATCACGTCGTCTCCATGCGCGGTCTCGGCATCGACTACTTCGTCTGCCCGAACACATACCGCTACACCGACGATCTGAAGCTGAAATACTACGAGAGGTGGAGGGACATGCCGAACGCGCTCTCCTACCGGATGTTTTTCGATTTCCGCGCCGTCACGGATGGGATCCAGCTCTATATCGATGGCAAATACGCGGCGTTTTTTCCCGGAGACAACCACCTGAAAAAGGTCGCATTTTCGGGCACGAGCCTTCCGAATATTGAGGAGTCGCGACAATACAGGAACAAGCACACGTCGGAACTGTGGGAGGTCGCCGATCTCTCCTTCATCGGAAACTCCGGTGCGATGTCGAACGACACGGTTTCTCTGCCGGGCGGCGAGCAGACCGTCGAGGGCGTTCCGCTCCATGTTCTCACGCCCGCAGATAGCCTGGACATCGGGAGAGCCGAACATACCCGCGGGATCTGGGCTCTGGAGGTTGACTGCAACCTTTCCCGCACCGCATTCGAGCGTCTGCCCGAGGCGTTCCTCACGAGCGTGCCGAACGCCTATTACGATCAGGCGGCGGTTCTCTTCGCGCTCGACCCGAATCCCGCCAAGGACCGCGCCATGACATTGCGCGTGACGCGTTTCTGCAGCGAGGGACGCGGCGAGGGCTTCATACACGACGACATCGTCTTTCCAAAAGAGGGCGAGCCGATGCCCGACAACATCAAACAGGTCGGCACGGTCAAGCACAAGGCCGCAGACGGCTCCGAGACCGAGATCCCGCTCTACCTCGGCTACTTCCCTCTTGAT
>CAYPJN010000144.1:0-4001 GCA_964411055.1 uncultured Lentisphaerales bacterium
CAGCAGCCGGAGATTCCCGTGGCGCTGGAACTGGCCGGTCTCTACCGCGACATGGGCAGCACGGACGCCGCCGCGCGTCTCCTCCTGCCGTGCCTCGACAATCCACGCCTGACCGTCCGCGACGCCTACGAGATCGCGACGCTGCTCGACAACGTCAAGTCCCACGCCGGCGCCGTGCGCGCCATTGACATCGTCATGGCCCATGCGCCCGAACGCTCGCCGGCGGAACTCTTTCTCAGCATCGCGCGCATCTACGCCAACGCGCAGGAATCGAAGAAGATGATCGCGCCCCTGACGCGCTACCTCGCCATGAAGCCGGACGACTGGCAGGCATGGACCGATCTCGCCACGCTCCACCTGATCGAGCGCGACACGGCGCGCGCCCAGACCTCACTGCGCAAGGCGATCGAGCTGGGACGCGAGCAGGCCCTGCAGGTTATCGAGAGCAACCCTCAACTGCGCCAACTGGCCATCCCACTGCTGCGGCAGGGCGCGCTCGGCACCCCGGGGGGAAGCGGACTGGGACTGCGCCTGCCGTAGCGCCCCCCGCCGGAAATTGACTCATGGACAACGCCACCCTCGCCGCGCTCCTGCCACTCCTGACGCTCACGGTCGCCTTGCTGGGCGCCTGCCTGGGCAGTTTCCTCAACGTCTGCATCTACCGCATCCCGCAAGGGCTCTCGGTCGTGAGTCCGCGCTCGCGCTGCTGCGCCTGCGGCCGCCCGATCCCGTGGTACCTGAACATACCGATCGCAAGCTGGATCCTGTTGGGCGGCAAATGCCGCTACTGCCGCGCGCCGATCGCCTTCCGCTACCTGCTCGTCGAACTGCTGACCGCCATGCTCTTCCTGATGGTCTGGCTGAAGCACGCCTCGGTCGTGCTCGATCCACTGCTGGCGGCCCACTGGGATCCCGCCGGCTCGATCATGGGACTTCCGGTTCAGGGTGGACTCCTGGGCCTCGTGCCGATCGTCGACCCCTGGCTGATCCCCGTCTACTGGCTGGCGATCTTCGGACTGCTGCTGGGCACCTTTGTCGACCTGGAGCACTACATCCTGCCCGACCGCGTGACCATCGGCGGCATGGTTCTGGGTCTGGCGCTCAGCCCGCTGCTCCCGTCCATGCACCAGACTACGGCGCCGCTGACCGCCCTGCTGCGTTCCGCGACCGGCTGCGCCGTCGGCTTCGGCACGCTCTGGCTGATCGCGACCCTCGGCTCGCTGGCTTTCCGCAAGGAGGCCATGGGCTTCGGCGACGTCAAGCTGATGGGGGCGGTGGGCGCGTTTCTTGGCTGGAAGGCCGTGCTCTTCACGGTGGTCGGCAGTTCGCTGCTCGGTTCCGTCGTCGGCATCGTCCTGATACTGCTCGGCAAGCGCCAGTTGCAGGGCCGCATCCCCTACGGCCCCTTCATCGCCGCCGCCGCCATCATCTGGATCTTCTGGGGATCGCTGCTCGCCAACCTCTACCAGCGCATGCTCCTACCTCCGCTTTGAAGTAGTTCAGGGAATCGCCTGAATGCCCACCGGGTTACAGGACGCGAACCGGCTCGTGGAAATCAGCCGGCAGGCCCGTTGTTTCCGTGACCGCCTCCGGCTGCGCCTGGCCGGGCGCGGCGCGCTCGCGTGCGGCGCCGCGAGCGCCTGGGGCGCAGGCCTGCTAATGTTGGCCGCCCGCCTGGCGGACGTACACGGGAGCGTCGCGGAACGCCTGCTGTTCCTGCTCGCCGTTATTGGAGGCGCGGCGCTCGTCGGCGGAGCTTTCGCCGCGCGCCGCACCCCGCCCCTCGCCGCCATCCTCGCGGCGATCGACGCGGCCAGCGCCGCCGGCGGCCTGGTCATGTGCGCCGGAACCGACGGCGCATCGGCGTGGCCCGTCACCGTCAAACGCCTGCCCGGCATCGTCTGGAACGCTTCGCGCGCCACCGGCGGCCTGGCGCTCGCGATGCTCTTCGGCCTGACGACGCTCCTCCTGCCCGCGCGCTTTTTCGCCGGCACCCCGCGGCCCGCCACACAGGGACTCGGAGCGCTCGTCGGGGAGCTTGCCGAGCGCGTGTCGCAGGCCGAGTCCGAGAATTTGCTGCCCGAGCCGCTCGTCGCCGCCCTCAGCAACCAACTGGAACGGATCGAAGCGGGCGGCGACGCGGCCGATCCCGCACGCACGCTTGAAGCGCTCGACCACATCGAAGAGGAACTGTCGAAATCGGCGGATGCCCAGGCCGAGAAGCTCGCCGCCGAACAGACGGCGTTGCAGGCCACCCTGGCCCTGGCCGAGCAGATGGCCTCCAGTCTCGACGCGGCGCCACCAACCGACGCCCAGGCCAACGCCGCGGCCGAGGCGTTTTCGCAACTACTCGCCCAGGCATCCCTCGAACCGATGCTCGCGAGCAATCTGCTGGCCGTTGTCGCTGGAACCAACGGCCTGACGACCGCCAGCCTGGAGCAGCTCGCGGCACAGCTCCGCGAGGCGGGCGCGTGCCGCGAAGCGCAGCTCATGCGCCTGGGCGAACTCCGGCTGGTGGATGCCTCGGACTGCCGCGGCGGCGGTTCCTGCACCAACGCGCAGGCCTGTGCCGCCGCGCTGGCGCAACTGCTCGGCGGCAACGGCCCCGACGCCGAGGCGGCCGCCTGCCTGGCGGCCCTGTGCAACACTCCCGGAGCCGGAGGCCTCTCGCGCGGACGCGGCGACGCGCCGCTCACGTGGACCGATCCCGCCAGCCGCGAAGGCGCCGCCTTCAAGGATGAGGCGCTGAATCCCGCCCATCTGCCCGCCGCCGACCAGGCGCAGTTGGAAGGCCTCTCCGCGGCGGCGCCCGAAGTCGCCGACACCCCCGCCCCCGCCACGTCCGGCGCGCTGCTGGAGACCGCCGCGCCGGCCTCGGGCGGCTCCCCGCAGGCCCCCATCCTGCCGCGCCACCGGGAAACCGTGACGCGCTTCTTCAAGTAACCGATCAAGAAAGCCGAACATGACACTACCGACCCCGCAGGAGATCGCGCCCGTCAGCGAGGCGCTCAACCGCACGCTCGACCAGTTGAACCGCATGCTGCTGGGCCGCGAGGCGCTCCACCGGCTCGTGCTGGCCGGCATCCTCGCCCGCGGCCACATACTCCTCGAAGGACTGCCGGGGCTGGGAAAAACGGCGCTGGTCAAGGCCGTGGCCGACATCCTGCGCCTCAGCTTCAAGCGCATCCAGTTCACGCCCGACCTCATGCCGGGCGACATCCTAGGCTCGCACATCCTGCAAACTTCCGCCGGCGGCGCGCGCGACCTGGTCTTCCAGCCAGGCCCCGTCTTCTGCAACATACTGCTGGCCGACGAGATCAACCGCGCCTCGCCCAAGACGCAGTCCGCCATGCTGGAGACCATGCAGGAACGCGCGGTCACGCTGCTCGGAACGACGCGTCGGCTGCCCGTGCCCTTCTTCGTGCTGGCCAGTCAGAACCCCATCGAACTGGAGGGCACCTACCCCCTGCCGGAGGCACAGCTCGACCGCTTCCTCTTCCGCCTGAATGTCGGCGGACTAGGCGTCGACACGCTGACCGGCATCCTGACCGGCCGCCGCCATGGAACGATTCCCGCGCCCGACTGGACGCTCTCGCAGGAGGGGCTGGAGCAGTGCCTGGCGATGGCCGACCGGATCGTGCTGCCCGAAGCCGTCGCCCGATGGATCGCGCGTCTCGTGGCCGCTTCACACCCCGACGCGCCCGAGGCGCCGCCACGCATCCGAACCTACGTGCGCTACGGCGCCTCGCCGCGCGCGGCCATCGCCCTGGCAGAGGCCTCCCGCGCCCTGGCGCTGCTGGCGGGACGTCCCTCGGTCGGATTCGAAGACGTGCGCGTCCTCGTCGAGCCGGTGCTCAACCACCGCCTGATCCTCAACTACCAGGCGCGGCTCGACCAGGTGACGCCATCGGCCCTCGCCGAGGAACTGGCCGGCGCGGTCGACGTCGCCGAGATGCGCCTGCCTCCGGGAGTGGAGGTTCGGACATGAGATGTGAAAGGAT
>CAYPJN010000144.1:4101-6707 GCA_964411055.1 uncultured Lentisphaerales bacterium
GCCGAGATGCGCCTGCCTCCGGGAGTGGAGGTTCGGACATGAGATGTGAAAGGATACAAGGGATGGCCGTCCCGGAGGTCCGGCCCCACTTTTCCCCGTGGCGCGGGACCTCCCGGACCGCGAGCACCGCAACCAGCAGTAGCCGTCCGGGACGTCCGGCCCCACTGTGGCGTGGGCTATCCCAGTGGCGCGGGACCTCCGGGACCGCGATCTTCGCATCCGGGCTGACTATCCTGCTGGCCGCCATGCTGACCACTTCGCGCGCAGCGGAACCGCTGCCGGGAGGGCTGACCCTCACCGACACGACCCTGGCGCCGCAGATTTGGGTGCATGGCATGGTCGAGCGCCGCTTCGTCATCGAGAACCCGACACCACGGACGCTGCCCGTCGAGATCACGCTGCCCGCCAGCACCTATCCCGGCGAAGGACTAGCCGACCTGTCGCAGACGGTGCTGGCGAATGCCGGCACCCGCACGCTGGCGGTTATGCATCAGCCGCCCGTGAGGCTGCGGGGTCCCGATTTGCTCAGGGTTAATGTCGCCCGCGAGCGCCCGCAGGAGGTACGCTGCCAGCCAACCAGATTCATCGACAGGCGCTATTATTCTTCCACCCCCCTCCTCGGTGTGCTCGTCTCGAAGGGCCTCTCCGCCGAGGATCTGAAGGCCGGACTGATTACCAACGCCCCGGCGGTAAAGGCCAGCGCGCATGGATTCCGGCATGCGAGCGAACTAAGCGGCTACAGCCGCGACAAGTTCTTTGCTCGCCTTTTCACGCGTGAATACATGTCGGAGATCAAGCCGTTCCGCTTCGAGGGCGACGGTGCCGCCTGGCCACGCCACTGGCTGGCCTACAGCGCCTTCGACAGCTGCCTCATCGCCGCGGCCGACTACGAGCGGATGCCGGAGGACGCGCGCAGCGCCCTGAGAGACTATGCGGCGATCGGGGGACATGTGGCTTTTATGGGCATGTCCGCGCTGCCCGGGGGATGGGAATCCGATTGGCAGCGCAATGTCGCCAGCGGCGTCCGGCTTGGGGAGGTCACCGGCATCGGCTTCGGTCGCGCCAGCACGTTCACCGCCGCAGTCATTCCGGCGCTTGCCAGCAACGACCTAGTGCGTCTGGTCGCCGGCTGGGCCGAGTCCGCGCGTCCCTGGATCGCGCGAACCGACTCCAACACGGATAATCTCAAGGAGATCCCCGTAGCCGCCAACGTGCGCGTGCCGGCCCGCAGCTTTCTGGCGATCCTGCTCGTCTTCGCCCTGCTTGCGGGCCCGGGCGCCGTCCTATACACCCAACGCACCAACCGCCGCATCTGGCTTCTGGCCATCGTGCCGGGCTTCTCGCTGCTCTTCAGCCTGGCGATCTTGATCTACGCACTGCTCTCCGAAGGCATCACGCCGTCGCTGCACCGCCAGTCGTTGACCCTGCTCGACCAGGCGCGCCGCCATGCGGCGACATTCGGCACCCTTGGCGTCTACGCCCCCGTCTCGCTGCGGGACGGCCTGCATTTCGATCACGGCACCGAGATCACGCCCCTCTCGGCCGTCCGTTCCGGAGGGATCGCCATTGGCCGCGGCCAGCACTACGTTTCCGGGTGGGTGCAGCCGCGCATGCCCGCCTTCTTCAGCCTGCGCCGCAGCGAGACGCGCGCCGAAAGGCTCGTGGTCACCAGTACCGCGACCGGCGTTGTCGAGGTGGTCAACGCCCTGGGCGCGCCTATCCTGCGGCTGCAACTGTGCGATCAACGTGGCAACCTCTTCGAGACCCGCGACCTGGCTCCCGGCGAGCGGCGCGCGCTGGTGTCGGCGCGCAAGCGGCTGCGCGGCGCGGCAGCCGTGGAGTGCCAGATCCGCCTGCCGGGACAGCGCGCTTCCGATGCCGGCTGGCGCTTCAAGGATCTCGCCGCGAAACTGATGGATGAGAAGGCGGACGCGTCGTTGGCACCTGCCGCGGGCACCTTCGTGGCGGTGCTCGACGGGGCGCCCTTCCTGGAAGATCCCCTCGCCTACTGCCGGATCAAGGCCACGGCCCGATCCGTCGTCGTGGGCTGGCACGGTGAGGAGTGAGGACGGCATGAAGCTCGAAATCGACAACCTGGCGCGCCATTTCGGCAGAGTGCGGGCGGTAGACGGCATCACCTTCGGCGTGGGCACGGGCGAGGTGGTGGGGTTTGTCGGGCCCAACGGCGCCGGCAAGACGACCACACTGCGGATCATCGCGACACTCGACGAGGCCACGTCGGGCGACGTCCGGATCGACGGCGTCTCGATTCCCGAATATCCCGAGGCCGGCCGGCGACAGATCGGCTACATGCCCGACGCCCTGCCGGAACACGCCGACATGACGGCGCACGAGTATGTCGACTTCTTCGGGCGCGCCTTCGGCTTCCGCGGCGCGGAACTGCGCGGGGCGGTCGCCGAGGTCGAGGCGTTCACCGGGCTCGAGACGATCCGCGACAAGACGCTCAAGAGCCTCTCCAAGGGCATGAAGCAGCGCGTCAGCCTCGCGCGGGCGCTGGTGCACCGCCCCGAGCTGCTGGTGATGGACGAGCCGGCCAACGGCCTCGATCCCCGCGCGCGCATCGAGCTGCGCGAGCTCGTGCAGGC
>CAYPJN010000145.1:0-6704 GCA_964411055.1 uncultured Lentisphaerales bacterium
GCTCACCCTCGGCATCCGATCCCTCCCGGACTTCCCGCCGCAAACCAACTGAACATGAGCGCCGACTTTGCCACTATTTCTCTGTCCCCTCAGTCCTTCAGTCCTTCTGTCCCCTCAGTCCTCCCTCAGTCCTCCCTCAGTCCTCGTCCCTTTGCCACCATTTCTCTGTCCCCTCAGTCCTGTTTCTCAGTCCTCCATTTCTCTGTCCCCTCAGTCCCCCCCCGCCCCGTGGCCAACCGCGGTTTTCCACGGTCCGCCGCGGCCTGCTCCGGTCCGCCTCGGTTCACCGCGAACTTTTTTTTTCGCCACCCCCTTGACAACGGCGGCGGATGGGCGTATTAGCATTCTCAACAGCGGACATCAGGCGCGGCCGATTGGCGGACGCGCCGGTTGCGCCGCTAGGATGACGGTTTCCGCCTCTTGGGAGACGGGGCCAAACGGCGCCCGGGGCGGCGCGCCGCAACAATGAGCCGCCCATGCAACACAGGAGTGTGCGTGAACCCAGTGTCACTGCACGAGAGCCGCATGCCTTCCCTGTTCGACCGGGAAGAAGAGCCTCCAGATACGAGCGCGTTAGGGGACAAGGGCGTCGCCGCCATGCTTCCCCCAACGCCGGACAACAACGGCTCCGCCGTTGAAAAGACATCTGCGCGTCGCGTGATGCGCATGAATCCCGCGGGCCGGCGCTTCCGCCGCGCCTTCTTTCCCGACGCCACCGACCAGGAGTGGAGCGACTGGAAGTGGCAGTTGCGGAACCGCATCCAGACGCTCGATCTCCTGCGCCAGATGGTCGGCCTCTCGATCGACGAGGAGAAGGCGCTGGAACTCGGCGGCAACCTGCTGCCATTCGCCGTTACCCCGCACTACATGGGCCTCGTCGATCCGCTGAATCCCGAGCAGGCCATCCGCCGCGCGATGATTCCGACGGTCTACGAGCTGCGCAAGTGTCCCGGCGAGGCCGACGACCCCCTCGGCGAGGAGCACCAGAGCCCGGTCGAGGGCATGGTGCACCGCTATCCGGACCGCGTGCTCCTGCTGGCGACCGGCTATTGCTCCGCCTACTGCCGCTACTGCACGCGCTCGCGCGTCGTCGGCCATGGCGAGCTGTCGCCCGGGAAGGAGCGCCTGCAGGCGGCCTTCGACTACATCGCGCGCCACACGGAGATCCGCGACGTGCTCATCTCCGGCGGCGATCCGCTCACCATGGGCGACGCGCGCCTGGAGTGGATACTCAAGAGCCTGCGCGCCATCCGCCATGTGGAGGTGATCCGCATCGGCACCAAGGTGCCCGCCGTGCTGCCGCAGCGCGTCACGCCGCAGCTCGTGCGCATGCTGCGCCGCTACCACCCGCTCTGGATGAGCCTGCACTTCATGCATCCGGACGAGTGCTGCTACGAGACCGTCCGCGCCTGCAACATGCTGGCCGACGCCGGCATGCCGCTCGGCTCGCAGACCGTGCTCCTCAAGGGCATCAACGACACGGTCGAAACCATGCGGCAGCTCGTCCAGGCCCTGATGCGCATGCGCGTGCGCCCCTATTACCTCTACCAGTGCGATCCGATCACGGGATCGGCGCACTTCCGCACCTCCGTGTCGAAGGGGATCGAGGTCATCCAGGGACTGCGCGGCTTCACCAGCGGCTACGCGGTGCCGCAGTATGTCATCGACGCCCCCGGCGGCGGCGGCAAGATCCCCGTCATGGCCAACTATGTCGCCGGCCGGGACGGGGACGACCTGCTGCTGCGCAACTACGAGGGACGCGACTACCGCTATCCCGACACCTGCGGCAGCTAGCCGGGGGGACTGGGTCAGGGTTCAGGAAGCCAGGCAAGCCGCTGGAGCGCGCGCACTCGCGCGCGCTCTTTTTTTGCGCGGATGGCGCGGACTGGATCGCCAACATCGTCCGCGACACCTTTCCGGGAAGAAACGCCATCTTCATTTTCAATTGCATTGTCAAGTCTGCACGAAACCTGATACTTTGACTTTTTCACAATTGCATCTGTTTTCCCGACCGGATCGTTCGTCATGAAGCAAATCGGTGTTGGCTTGCTGGGTTTCGGAACCGTGGGTGCCGGCGTGGTGGCGGGCTTGCAGCGCAACCGCGCGCTGCTCTCCGCGCGCCTAGGCGTGGATGTTGTCGTGCGCCGCGTCGCGGATCTCGACATCGCGACGCCGCGCGGCGCGGACGTCGATCCAGCCGTGCTGACGACCGACGCGCGGGCGGCCATCGCCGACCCCGGCGTGGACATCGTCGTGGAGCTCATCGGCGGCACCGGCGCCGCCCGCGCACTGACGATGGCAGCGCTCGATGCCGGCAAGCCGGTCGTCACCGCCAACAAGCGGCTGCTGGCCGAGCACGGCGAGGAGATCTTCGCCCTGGCGCAACAGCGCGGCGTCGACATCTACTTCGGCGCCAGCGTGGGCGGCGGCATCCCCATCGTGCGTGTCCTGCGAGAGGGTCTCGTCGGCAACGCCGTGGTGCGCATACACGGAATCCTCAACGGCACCTGCAACTACATCCTGACGCGCATGGAGCACGAGGGGCTGCCCTTCGACGGCGTCCTGGCGGAGGCCCAGCGCCTGGGCTACGCCGAGGCCGATCCGGCCCTGGACATCGACGGCCTCGACACGGCCCACAAGGCGGCGATACTGGCCCTGCTCTCATACGGTTTCCATGTGCCCATGGCGTCCGTGCCCGTCGAAGGCATCCGCGGCCTGGACGGCATGGACGTGAAGTACGCGCTGGAGCTAGGCTACCGCATCAAGCTGCTGGCCTGCGTGGCGCGCGTGGACGGCGCCGTCGAGGTGCGCGTCGGCCCGACCCTCGTGCCGCTGGGCCACATGCTGGCCTCGGTCGCGGGCGTCTTCAACGCCGTCATGGTGCGCGGCGACATGACCGGCGACACGCTCTACTACGGTCGCGGCGCGGGGCGCGAGCCAACGGCCAGCACCGTCATCGGCGACATCGCCGACATCGCCCGCAACCTGCGCACCCGCCAGGCGCGCCACAGCCGCGCCGTGCAGATCGCCCGCGAGGCGCCGCGGCTGCGCGCGGCAAGCGAGATGCGCAGCCCCTTCTACCTGCGGCTGATGGTCAAGGACGAGGCCGGCTCGCTGGGCCGTTTCACCGGCATCCTGGGCGCCCACGGGGTGAGCATCGCGGCCGTAATGCAGAAGGCCGTCGGCGAAGGGACGGGCGGCTTCGTGCCGGTGGTGGCCCTGACGCATGCCGCGCAGGAGGCCGGCCTGGACGCGGCATTGGACGCGATAACGGCCAGCGGCGTCGTCAGCACGCGACCGGTCCGCCTGCGGCTGCTGGAGGAATAGGCCATGCGCAAAATCATCATCGAGGCCCACCGAGGCGCGCGCGCCGAAGCGCCGGAGAACACGCTGGCCGCCTTCCAGCGCGCCCTGGACCTGAAGGCGCCGTCGATCGAGCTGGACATCCATCCGGCCGCCGACGGCACGCTCATGGTCATCCACGACGACACGCTCGACCGCACGACGGACGGCGCCGGACCGGTTGCCGCCCTGGTCCTGCGCGACCTGCGCAAGCTGGATGCCGGCGCGAAGTTCCAGACCGGCTTCGCCGGGGAGCGCATCCCCACGCTGAACGAGGTCATGGGCCGCGTGGCGCCCACGCCGACCCTGCTCAACATCGAGATCAAGCGGCCGCCGCCCGGAATGCGGGTCGCCGAGGGCGTGGTGCAGTTGCTGCGCCACTACGGCAAGGCCGGGCGTTACGTCGTCTCGTCGTTCGACGCCGACGCCTTGCTGGCCGTGCGGCGCCTCGCGCCCGAGGTGCAACTCGCGCTGATCGGCGAGGCGGCCGATGTGCTGGCGCGCGCCAGCGGGCTCCGCCTGCCGTGGATCCACTGCAGCCATCCCTCGCTGACCGCGGAACTTGTCCGGCAGGCGCACGAAGCCGGCATGCATGTCGGCGTCTGGACGGTCAATGACACGCAACAGGCGCGCCACTGGGCGGCATGCGGCGTGGAACGGATCATCACCGACGATCCCCGCGCGATGCTCGCGCTGGAACTGAGCTGAACAGTTTCTTCTTCTTGAATTTCGGAGGGCCGGGCCGCTTCCGCCCGCCCTCAGCGCCGCCGTTTTCCGGCGCGCGCGCCGGCCGCGGGCGCCCCGCCTTGCGGGCGATGCCGCTTGCGGGCCGCAGAAGACGGGGGCGCCTCCCGATGGCGCTCCTGGCGGTTCTGCGTTCGCTGCGCAGACTGGCCGGGGCGCGCGGGCTTGGCGCGGCGCACGTCGCCGACCGCCTGGCCGCGCCTCGCGGAGGCCGGCTGCCGACCGACGGGCTTGGCGGGGCGCGCGGCGGCCTCCTGCCCGCGCCGGCCGGAAACCTGCTGCCGTCCATGGGGCTTGCCGCGCGCCTGCTCCGCGGGTTCCGCCACGTCATGCACCAGCACGAAGTCGGCATGCCGCTGCGTGAAGTCGACCTTCGCCACGCGCACGCGCACCCGCTCGCTCTGCCGGTAGCAGCGGCCCTCGGCCTCGAGGCACTCGCGGGCGCGGTCGTAGCGCACGAAGGAGTCGGAGATGGTGCCGATATGCACCAAGCCGCCAAGCTGCAGGCCGGTCACGTCCACGAAGATCCCGAAATTGGCCGCGCGGGTGATGACCGCGTCGTAGACCACCGGACGGTTCTCGTCGAGCTGCTGCTGCAGGAAGCGGTACTTCTTGATCTCTATCAGGGCGCGCGAGGCGTCGTCGGCCTGCTGCTCGCGCTCGGTGCAGACGGCGGCGACGCGCTTCAGGTAGGCGTGGTCGGCCGTGCCGCGGTGCGGCTTGCGCGACAGGTAGTCGGCGAGCTGGCGGTGCAGCACTAGGTCGGGATAGCGGCGGATCGGCGAGGTGAAGTGCGAGTAGTAACGCTTGGCCAGGCCGAAGTGGCCCGCTTCCGCGGCCGAGTAGACCGCGCGCTTCATGCTGCGGAGCACCAGCGTGTGCGCGCTGTCGCGCAACGGATGGCCGATGGTCGACGACAGGAAGCGCGTGAGGTTGCGGGGGTCGGTCAGGTCGCCGGGATGGAAGCCGAGCTGCGCCAGCGCGGCCGCGAGCTCGTCGATCTTGAGCGGATCGGGCGGCTCGTGCAGGCGCGAGAGGATCGCGATGCCGCGCGACTTGAGCTCGGTGGCCACGGCCTCGTTGGCGGCCACCATGCACTCCTCGATCATCTGGTGCGAGACGTCGTTCTCGCGGAGCTTGACGCCGGTCATGCGCGCCCCGGCGTCCAGCAGTATCTCGCACTCGGGCACCTCGATGTCGAGGGCCCCGGCGCGCATGCGGATACGGCGCAACTGCTGGGCGAGGGCGTGGGTGTCGCGGATCAGCCGCCGCGCCTCGGGCGGCACGTCCGCGCCGGTCACCGGCCGGTTCTCGATCACCTCCAGGGCCTGCTCGTAGGTCAGGCGCAGGCGCGAGCGGATCAGCGTGCGGGCGAAGCTGCGGGCGCTCATGCGTCCGTCGTCCTCGAAGGTCAGGAAGGCGGAGAAGCAGAGGCGGTCCTCCCCTGGCCGCAGGCTGCAGACGCCGTTGGAGAGCTGCTCGGGCAGCATCGGGATCACCTTGTCGACGAGGTAGACGCTGGTGGTGCGCTCGGCGGCCTCGCGGTCGAGGGCCGAGCCCGGACGCACGAAGTGGCTGACGTCGGCGATGTGCACGCCGAGCACGCGGCGCCCCTGCGCGTCGCGCGCCAGCGACAGGGCGTCGTCGAAGTCCCGGGCCGTCGCCGGGTCGATCGTCAGGATGAGGGTGCTCTCGCGCAGATCCAGGCGTTCGCCGGGCTGGCGCAGCCGCTGCGCGACGGTCTCGGCGTCGCGCATGACCTCCGCCGGGAAGTCGCGCGGCAGGTTGTATTGGCGGACGACGACCTCGGTGTCGAGCGAGGGGCGGTCGGCGGGGCCGATCACGTCGATGATCTCGCCCTCGGGCGCGACATGCTGGTTCTCCCAGTCGAGGAAGCGCACTACGACGCGGTCGCCGATCTGCGCGCCGCGGGACTCCGGCACCACGATGTCGCGGCGGTAGGCCGGGTCGAAGGGGATGACGTAGAGGAAGCGCCCGGTAGTCGCCAGGGTGCCGACGATGTCGCGCCCGCCGCGCTCGACGATGCGGATGATGCGGCCGGCCGGCCGGCGGTCGCGCCCGGCCGCCTTGCGCACGGTGACGGTGTCGCCCGGCAGGGCGGTGCGGATGTCGTCGCTCTCGACGCGCACGCTCTCGCCCGTCGTGTTGTCCGTGACGAAGCCGGCGCCGCTGCGCACCAGCACCAGTTTGCCGGTGACAAGGTCGGCGGCCCGGCCGAGGCCGAAGACCCCGGGACGGATCTCGACGATGGCACCTTCGCGGGCCAGCGCGCCGAGCGCCTGGCGCATGGTCTGCACGCGTCGCCCGCGGAAGCCCAGCGCCTCCGCGAGTTCGCGCGGCCGCCACGAGCGCTCGGGCTCGGCCTCGAACCTCCCGCGCAGGACATCCAGATCCTGTTCTATGTTCTTTAACATCAGCGAAGGTTAGGCGTTCCCGCAACGCTTGTCAATGATTTGCGCTGCGGTGCGATGCACCGGACGCTTGCCGACGACGGGAGATCGTGGCACACTAACACCCCCTTTGAATACGGAAAATGGAGATGATGATGAACCGGGTGATTGCCATTGACGGACCCTCTGGCGCGGGCAAGTCGACCG
>CAYPJN010000146.1:0-6660 GCA_964411055.1 uncultured Lentisphaerales bacterium
TCACGTTTCACGCCTCACGTTTCACGCTTCACGCCTCACTGCGGCGCTGGCGGAAGAAGGCCTGGATGCGTTCGAGGCAGATGTCGGCCAGGATGCCTTCGATCACCGTCGCGCGGTGGATCAGCGCAGGATTATTCAGAATGCCGAAGCGCGAGTGTCCGCCGCGCTGCGGATCGGCTGCGCCGTAGACGACGGTCGGGATGCGCGCCAGGACGATCGCCCCCGCACACATGGCGCATGGCTCCTTGGTGACGTAGAGGATCGTATTGGTCAGGCGGAAGTCGTCGAGGGCCGCGGCCGCCTGGGTGATGGCGATCATCTCGGCATGCGCCGTGGGATCCTTCAGCATCTCGGTCTGGTTGCGGGCGCGTCCCAGGATCTTCACGGCCGCCAGGCAGGCGGGCGCCTCGCCGGGGTCGGCGATGATCACGCAGCCGGTCGGCACCTCGCCCGCCGCCGCGGCCTGGTCGGCCTCGCGCAGCGCCAGCCGCATGAAATGCTCGTGGAAGGCCGTGTTCATGGGGTCATCAGGGCCAGGAGCCGGTGCGCGAGCTGTGCGGCGGTGAAGTTGGCGAAGGAAAGTGCGGGCGCCGGGGCCAGCTCGACCACGTCGGCCCCCGCGACGCGGCGTCCGCGGCTGACGAGGTCGAGCAGGCGCATCGCCTGGTGCCAGAAGAGGCCCCCCGCCACCGGCGTGCCGGTGGCCGGCATCTGCGCAGGGTCGAGCCCGTCGACGTCGAAGGTGATGTAGACGTCGCGCGGGAAGCCGGGCGGCAGCAACCGCCGCGGCAGCGCGCCCTGCAGGGCGTCGGCATCGAAGGCCGCGAGGCGGTGCGTCCGGCGGTAGCCGTCCTCCTCCAGACTGTAGGCGCGCGTCCCGAACTGGGCAACCGGAAAGCCGAGCTCGGCCACGCGGCGCATGACGCAGGCATGGCTAAGTTGATTCTCCTCGTAGGTGTCGCGCAGATCGGCGTGGGCGTCGAAGTGCAGGAAGCCCAGCCGGGTGCCGGCGGACGCGAAGGCGCGGGCGGCGCCCAGCGTCACGGTATGCTCGCCGCCGAGCACGAGCGGTCGCGCGCCGGCCGCCAGCGCCCGGGCGACCCGCGCCTCGATGGCATCGAGCCAGGCCGACGCGTCGGCACGCTTCGGCAGCCGCACCGCCGGCTGCGTGTGGATGCCGCGCGCGCCGGGGGCGACGCCGCGGTCGTGGGCCTCGAGCTGGCCCGAGGCCTCCAGGATGGCCTGCGGTCCGCGGGCCGTTCCGCGACCGAAGGAGACGCTGAGTTCCATCGGCACGGGGATGACATGGAAGGCCGCGCGTCCGGCACGGGCGGGGGGGTATTCCGTGTCGAGAAAGGCGTGGGAGGGGGGGGCGGCGTGCTGCATGGCTAAGGACTCAGGAGAGGCGCATCTTGAAATCGTCGTAGCCGAAACGGCGCACGCGGCGCAGCATGCCGTCGGGCTCGCGCGCGACGATGTCCGGCAGGCGGATGCCGTTGAAGGTTGTGTTCTTGACCATCGTGTAGATGGCCATGTCCTCGAAGACCAGGCGGTCGCCCGTCCGCAGGGGGGTGTCGAAGCTGTAGTCGCCGATGACGTCGCCGGCCAGGCAGCTTGGGCCGGCGAGTCGGAAGGTGTGCGGCTTCTCCCCGGGGTTGGCGCTGCGCGCGGCGCGCGGGCCGGGCGCCGCGCTTCCGTCCCAGCCGTCGTCGCGGAAGACGCGCGGTCGGTAAGGCATTTCGAGCACGTCGGGCATGTGGCAGGTGCAGGAGGTGTCCAGGATGGCGATCGGGAGCTTGTTGTGGACGATGTCGAGCACCGTGGCCACCAGCGTGCCGGCGTTCAGGGCGACGGCCTCGCCGGGCTCGAGGTAGACGGCGGGTTGGCCGTGGCGCGCGCGGAAGGCGTTGATCGTCTCGCAGAGCAAGTCGCGGTCGTAGTCGTCGCGCGTGATGTGGTGGCCGCCGCCGAAGTTGAACCAAGCGAAGCGCGGCAGCAGGTCGCCGAAGCGTTCCTCCACTGCGGCCAGCGTGCGCGCGAAGGCATCGGAATTGTGCTCGCAGAGGTTGTGAAAGTGCAGGCCCGTGAGCCCGTCGAGGTTCTGCCCTTCAAAGGCCGCACGCCGGATGCCGAGACGCGAGCCGGGCGCGCAGGGATCGTAGAGCGGCGTATGTCCCTCGGAGTGCTCGGGATTGATGCGCAGGCCGCAGGCGACGGGCGGGTCGGGGCGACGTGCGGCAACCTTGCGGAAGAGTTCCCACTGCGCGAAGGAGTTGAAGGTGGCATGGTTGGCGACACCGGGCAGGGCCTGCATGTCGGCCGCGCCAAGCGCGGCGGCGAAGATGTGGACCTCGCCGCCGAACTCCTCACGGGCGAGCCGCGCCTCGTGGAGCGAACTGGCACAGCAGCCATCTAGACCGCGGCGGAGCAGCGGAAAAGCGTCGAACATCGCGAAGGCTTTGAGCGCGAGCAGGATGCGGCAGCCGGTGCGGGCCTTGATGTCGCACAGGATATCCAGGTTGCGCTGCAAGGCCGCATAGTCGACGACGTAGGCGGGCGTGTCCAGGTTGCGGGGATCGAGGCGCGGATTCATGACGGGAGGGCGGCGGTGCTGCGTCGCGCGAGGGCCGCGCGGCTGAACTCGCAGCCGCAGAAGTCCTGGCGGTAGAGGTTGAGCTGGCGCGCGAGCTCCACGCTGCGCTGGAAACCATTATGCAGCTTGAAGTTGACCGGCAGGAAGCGCACGGGGTCGGCGGCCGTGCCGAGCTCGAACAGGGTGGGGGTATGCTTGTGCGGGCTGACGGTCAGCGAGGTGGTGAAGCGGTCGAACCCGAGCGTGGCGGCCCGCGCGGCCGTGCGCTTGAGGCTGAAGGCGAAGCAGGGACGGCAGCGGGCGCCGCCCTCGCGCGCGGACTCCAGGCCGCGTACGGCCGCCAGCCAGTCGTCATGGCACGCATCCCCGTCGACCAGCAGCGGCACCGAGAGGGCCTCGGCCAGCCTGACGACGGCATCGAGGCGCCGCGCATACTCGTCGCCATCGCCGATATTGGCGTTGGAGAAGAAAAGCGTGACCGCGAGGTCTTCGGCCCGGAGCCGCTCGATGCAGACGGAGGCACAGGGCGCGCAGCAGGTATGGAGGAGAACCGTATGCATGTTTGTCAGCCACGATGATGTGGCATGGCGCTCGATTTGTCAATTTGCGATTCTTGGTTGACATTCGTCGGATCGACTTGATATAGAATAATGCTCATGAAGACATGCCGCGCTGCGGGATGGCATGACATCTTAATGCACCGCTTTCAACCCGGCAGGTGGGTCGTTTGGGGCGGCGCGATGGTGCTTGTCTGGCTTATGGGGTGGCTGGCGCATGCCGGCTTCAGCGCCTTCACGTGGAACAAGTTCACGCTGTTCGATTACGGCGTCTACACGAACATGATCTGGAACAGCGGGCACGGGCGTCCCTTCGCGTGCCTGGCGGACCGCTCCTACCTGGCCACGCATCTCTCGTTCACCCTGGCGATGCTGGGCCCCTTGTTCCGGCTATGGGATCATCCCTTTCTTCTCTGGACACTGCAATGGATATTTCTGGCGGGCGGCACGGCGCTGCTCATGCACACCGCCAGACGGCTCGAAGTGGCCGCGCCGCTGACCATGGCCATTGCCATTTTCTTCGCCGGCTACCATTTCACCCAGCAGACGCTTCTGAGCGAGTTTCACGGCGTCAGCCTGCTCCTGCTGCTGGTGCCCTGGCTCTACCATTGCCTTGTGTTCAGTCGCCGCATGGTCTGGCTGCCATGGCTGCTGATCCTGGGACTGCGCGAGGATGCGGCCGTGGTGATTCTGCCGCTGCTGCTTTTCTTCGCAATCCGCGATCGCTGGCGGGCCGGATACGTCTATTTCGTGCTCTCCCTCGTCTACATGGTTCTGGCCATGACCACGCTCTATCCCCTGCTGACCGGCCTGAGCCTGCTGGGACGGCGCCATGCCGACCTGGGTGATCATACGCTGGCGCATTTTTTCAGCGCGGCCACCTTGCGCACGCGGCTGAAGGCGCTCTTCTGGGTGATGCTGCCCGCGCTGCCCTTCCTGCGCTCGAAGCGCTGGCTGCCAATCCTTTTATTTCCCGCACCGGCCCTGATACAGGCCATGGGCGGGGCCAAATCGCATCAGTATTCGCTCGCGCTTCATTACGCGACGCCGACCATGGTTTGTCTCGCCGTGGCCCTGGTCGAGTCAGTTGCGCGTGAGCACAAATCCCGGTCCACGGAATCCGCTCCCGTCTGGCGTCATCCGATGTTGACTGCCATTCTCCTGCTGCTCGTCACAGGCGTCTCCTACCGGCTGCAAGGATTTCTGCCGCTGGGCATGCGCCGCGAGCACTGCTACCGCAGTATCCATGGCGCCGGGATCCGCGCCCTGCAGGCCGCGCGCCGCATTCCCCGCGACGGTCTGCTGCTCTGTTCCGACCGGCTGGCCGGATACTGCGCCAACCGCGGGCGGCTGATCGACTGGCGCCACTATGATCCGGCGGCATATCAGCCCGATCTGGTCTTCACGGAACTCAAGCATCTGGATCATCAGCGCATGGGCTTCCGGTCCTGGCTGGAGGATGGTAGTTTTGGGCTGCTTTTCTTCGATGGCGCGAACATCATCCTGCAGAGCGGGGCCGATACGGCACCGAACCATGTGGTGCTGGACGCCGGGCGCCGCCACATTTGCGGCGCGCCTTTTGCCCGCTCGGGCAGCGCGCTGAAACATATCGGTGTGGCGACGATGCACTGGCCGGGAGGCGGAAACGATGTCCGCCAGGTCATGTCCTCCGCTTGGCCCGTTTCACTGGAGGCGGGCCACTACGACGCCATGTTTCTCTTTGCGGCGCGCATGCCCCTTGGGGATGCGGCGCATGGATGGGGAAAGCTGCAGATTTGCCCTGGGAGCCTCCAGGGGACGCTGGCGGAGGCGGAGATCGAGCCGGTCGGCGGCGGCCCGCACGTCCTGCGCGCGCAGCGCGTCGCATTCGCGCTCGATGCCCCCGCGCAGGTGCAGGCCGTGGTTCTCGGCCAGCGGGCCGAGCTGTGGCTGCTGCGGGCCGACTTCGTGCGGCGCGGGGAACCTTGGGAATTCTAGCGACCATGCAAAGGCGCATCATCCTCGTCCTGCTCGCCATGCTCCTGGCGGCCGTCGGCCTGCGCTGCCGCGAGCTGGCGCCGCGCGGCCTCGCCGCCGGCGACGAGGCCCTCACCGCACTGCGCGCGCTCGGTCTGATGGAGCAGGGACGCTGGTGGACGCCGTACTGGAACGGGGCGCCGGATCTCCACAAGCCGCCGCTCTATTACGGAATGGTCGCGGCCGGCTACCGCCTCTTCGGCGTCGGCACATTCGCCCTCCGCCTGCCCGCAATGGCCGCCTATCTGCTGCTGCTCGTCCTGGCCTATGTGCTGGGCCGCCGCCTCTTCGGCCCTTGGACCGGTTTGGCCGCCGCCCTCCTGACTGCGCTGCACCCGACCCTCGCCGCCCAGGCCTGCGTAGGCATGATGGACACGACCATGATGGCCTTCTCGCTGGGAGCTGTCTGCCTGCTGATCCGGGCGGACGATGATCCGCGCGCGCTGGCGGGGTGGGGGATCTGCTGCGGACTCGCAATGCTGGCCAAGGGCGAGGCCGCTTCACCCATCCTTGGCGCCTCGTTGCTATACGTAGCGGCCTTCCGGCGGTGCTTCCTGCGCCGTCCGGTGTTCTACGGCGGCCTGCTTCTGGCGCTGCTTTTGCCCGGAATCTGGTTCGGCAGCCAGTTCGTCATGCACCGCGATCTCTTCCTCAAGCCGCACTATGCCGACATCAAGGACTACCGTTTCCGTCACTCCTGGCGCGATACGGCGCTCCTGTTCAAATCCCTGCGCTGCCTCTGGGCCTCGTGGGGCGGGGTGGCGCCGCTGGTCTTCGCCGCGCCGCTGCTGGCTGGCGCCGAAGCCTGGTGGCGCAGCAGGAAGGAACGCGTGCCGCCGCTGGCGGAGGCGGATGGCGCGCCGGATCAGTGCGGTTCGACCGCCTGGCGCCAGACGTTCCTGCTGGCCCTGGCCGGGCTTGTGCCCCTGATCCTAGTTTCGCTCGTGCGGCAGCAGATGACATGGTACATGCTGCCAGCGGTGGCGCCCCTCGCGGTATTCACGGCGGCGGTCGCCTGCCGCGCGGCACGGCCGGACTCGCCGCCGTTCCTGCGCGTGACTATATGCCTGCTGCTGGCCGCCGGCACCCGCCTGCCGGGCGTCTTCAACGTTCCGCCGGCGATTCCCCGTCTGGTGTGCGCCTCTGCCGCTGCGGGCATCGTCCTGACGCTGCCGCGAAACCGGCACATCCGTCGCGCCGCGGGCATTGTAACGCTGCTTGGCCTGTCGCTGGCGCTTGGCGGAGGCCTGTCGATTGCCAACCCGCGGGTCAACCTCTTCGGATTCCGGAGTTCGGAAAGGATGCGGCAGATGGCGGATCACATGCCGCCCGCTGGTGCTGCGCCCGGCCCGTTCGTCGCCAATTTCCGGCATTATCCGCTCAACGCGCTGATGTTCTACGCGCGCCGCGACAGCCTCCAGTTGCGTCCCTTCTCGAAGACGCCCATGCCTCCCGGCCAGACGGTCGCCGGCGTGCTGGTCGGCGGCGGCTGCC
>CAYPJN010000147.1:0-6632 GCA_964411055.1 uncultured Lentisphaerales bacterium
TCGCCCTCGCCGGCCTCCGGTTCACCCGCCTGCTGCACTGGAGCCGCCGCACGGTCATTCTCGCCAAGCTCCTCGCCGCGCTGCTGTTCCTCGTGCTGGCGGCACTTTTCCGTTGATTCCGGCTGCAGGACGGCGGGTGCTGGAATGTCCTATAAATTCTTAAGCAAAAATCATACTTGACGACAAATGATCTTTTTGATATTCACACGTTTGTCATCTCGTGGTGTGCCTTGATGCAGTTCAGTGTTGGAGGCCGAATATGAAGCTCGCCCGTGTTCCGAAGTCCGCTGCCGGCCGGATCGTTCTCTGGCTGCTGCCGGCTGTGGTGGCCACCTCGCTGCTGGCGCTTTTCCTGGCGTTGCGCCCGGAAACCGCCCGCGCCCAGGAGCAGGATGCCGACGGCGACGGCATGCCCGACGCCTGGGAAGCCACCTTCGGCCTCGATCCGGACGATCCGTCCGACGCCGCCCTCGACACCGACGCCGACGGTCTCTCCAACCTCCAGGAGTACCTGGCCGGCACCTACCCCGTCTCCGCCGACAGCGACGGCGACGGGCTGCTCGACCCCTGGGAGCTCGAACACGGCCTCAACCCCCTCTCCGGCCTGCGCCCCGATCTCGCCGGCTGGTGGCGCTTCGCCGAAGCCTCCGGCACGACCGTCACCGACTGGAGCGGACATGGCCGCGACGCCGAGATCCTCGCCCCCGCCCACGTGACGCGCCTCGCCGACGCCCCCGTCGGCGGCGCCCTGCGCTTCGACGGCGTTAAAGATTTCGACTACCTGGGCCTCGGCGGCTACGTGCGGGTGCCGGCACTCACCAACGCCCCGCTCTCCAGCGGCTTCACCGCCGCCGCCTGGGTGCGCGCCGCTTCCTTCACGGACGCCGCCACCATCCTGACCCGGTGCTCCGACCACGACGCCTGGTCCGATGGCTTCGTCCTCTACCTCGATGGCGCCACCCCCGCCGGCTACGTCCGCCACGGCGGCGTCGCCGCCAACCGCGTCGCCGCGTCCCCGGCCGCCACCAACCAGTGGCTGCACCTCTGCCTAGTTTACGACGGGGATTACACGTCCTTCTACGCCAACGGCGTCCTGACCGCCATCGCCACCAACGCCTCCGGCGATGTGGACTGTTCCGACGCGCTTTGGATCGGCTCAGCCTACGGCGCGGGGGACGGCTACCCCCTGCACGGCGACATCGCCGACGCGCGCCTCTACACCGCCGCGCTCTCCGCCCAGGACGTCGCCGACCTTCTCGAGACCTATGCCGATCCCGACGGCGACGGTCTTGTCAACCTCGACGAGCAGACCGCCGGCACCGACCCCAACGACCCCGACACCGACGGCGACGGGCTCCCCGACGGCTGGGAGGTCGCCCACGGCCTCGATCCGCTCGACGCCTCGGATGCATCGCTCGACGCCGACGGCGACGGCCTGGCGAATCTCCAGGAGTACCAGCACGGCTCGAATCCTTACAACGCCGATACCGACGGCGACGGCATGCCCGACGCCTGGGAGGCCGCCTACGGCCTCGATCCGGCCGTCGCGAACGCCGCCGCGGATACCGACGGCGACGGCGTCGCCGACCTCGACGAGTACCGCCAGGGCCGCGATCCCCGCGCCGCCGCCGTCCCCGGTCCGCTCGCCCTCCGCGTTCTCACGCCCCTCGAATAGGGCATCATGCACTACTTTTTCTCCTCCGCCACTCCAGGCACGGTGCCGTATGCCCGTGTTGAGCATTCAACGTTGGGCGTTGAGCGTTGGGCGTTGAGCGTTCAGCGCTCGCTTCTTTTCCTTTTCCTTTTCCTGCTTCTTGGCCTCTCAGGCTGCCTTTCTCCCTCCCGTCGGCCGTCGGATGGCGGATATTGGATGTTGGATGCTGGCTTCCCTCCCGTCCACGGCCAGTATGCAGATTCCGCCGCGCCCGTCGCGCTCTACGAGGTCTACCTCGTCAACACCGGCGCCACGGTGCGCACCTTCACGGAGGTGACGCTCGACGGCCGCCGGCTGACGCAACCCGCCTCCGCCCTGCTCGGTCCCCAGAGCATCGCCGTCGACGGCCATGCCGTCCGCCTGCCCCCGCCGTCGTCCGATCCTGATCTCTTCTGGTGGCAGTTCCACCCCGCGGCCGAGGTGCCTCCCGGCGGCAGCGCCGTGCTGCAGCTCTGCTTCCGCGACGATGTGCGCACCCCCCGAGCTCTGACGATTGCGGACGCCTCCGGCGGCGTCCTCCACTGGACGATCCCCCGTCGTGCGCACCAGCCCGCCCCCCGGATCGCCGCCGTGACCTACGCCCACGACCTCTCCCGGATCTTCGTCCAGTGCGCCTCCCCCGGCTCCCCGCCCGGGGCCTTCTGGCTCAACGGCCGTCCCGTGACGCCCGTGCGCACCCTCGCGGGCATCGACCCCCGCACCCCGGTACTCGTGGAACTGTGTCCTCCCTTCGCGCTGGCCCCCGGCCTGCCGCTCGACGTGCGGGTGCGCTTCGCAGGCGGGATCGAGCGCCGCGCCCTCGTGCGGGTGCTCAAGGGAATCGTCCTCGACGCCCCCGGAGACATCGGCGGACGCAGGCGCGCGAAGGAACTTGCGCTTTCCGACGATCCCGGCGTCCTGATGATCCCCGTCGATGGCGTCTGCAATGACATTCGAGAGGAGAGTCCCGGCGTCTCGGCCTGGGCCGTAGTGGGCGAGCGCCAACGCGCCTGGAGCCGGCGTCCGGACAAACTTGCCGGCTTCGGCTTCTGCACGGGCTTCACACCGACGGCCGCCGCCATGTATGGCCGCATCGCCGATGCCGTCTACGCCAAGCCCTACCAGCTTGGGTGGGGCGCCGACCCCGCGCGCTTCCTCGATCAGGAGATCGATGTCCTGACCACCCAGCGCGAGGCCGCCGCCCCGCTCCCCTTCCTCTACATTCCCGAGCGCTTCGCCCGCCGGGAGCGGCACATCGCCCCGGCGGAACTCGATCTGCTGCAATGGAGCGCCCTGGCGGCGGGCGCCAAGGGGTTGAGATGGCACTTCGGGATGAACGACGGCGGACTCGACGCCACGCCGGAGCTGATCCCCGTCCTGCAACGGGCCGGATCCCGGATCCGCCGCCTCGAACCCCTGCTCGCCCCCCTCGTACCCGTTTCCGACGAGACGCAGGGCGATGAGAAGAGCGGCTACGTCCGCGTCCTGACCGCCTGGTGCGGCTCGCGGGGCGTCCTCTACCTCGTCCGCGACCGCAGCCTCGGCGCCATTCCGGACGTCCCGCCGCCCCGCGGCGCGCGCGTCGAACTCGACGTGCCCCCCTGGTGCCGGGGCGCGTCGGTGCTCGACCTGCTCGGCGGCGGGCGGCTCGCCGAGGCCCGGCCCGGACGCCTGCCGCTGACCCTTGCCGGGCTGAGCGGCTTCCGCCTGCTCTGGATCGACGCCGACCCCGGTTCTACCGCCTTGACCACGCTTTCACGCAAGGGAGAATACCGATGAACGCTGCTGCCCGAAAGACCACGATGCGCTGGCTGCCGTTCGCGCTTGTCGCGGCCGCCCTGGCGGGAGCGCCTGCCGCACGGGCCAACTGCTGTGGCGATGGTGGCGGATCCGGGTCGTACAGTCCATACGGAACCAATAGCGAGCCCGTCGCGGGCTGCACCATCGCATACTGGCTGTCGCCCCTTGGCGAGAAGATAGGGACGGATAAATGCGGTTGCGAGGAAGGACACACACCGGGTTCCGCCATCACCTGCTGCGATCCGGGCGCGAGCTTGCGCGTGGAGTGGACGCAGCAATGCACGGCCAGCGACGGCGGCAGCACAACGGTTTTCACGGGGCACGTCTACTCGAACGAGACACAGATGGGAACAGTCGCGCTCGAGGGCTTCGTGATCCGGCCGCCGGAGGGCGGCTGCTCCGGAGGCGGATGCGGTGGCGATAATGGCGGCGCCAACCAGCACGGCAAGGCCCATGCTGCCGAGCCGTATCCCAACCATAGCTGGTCGCTTGGTCCCGATTCGGGCATTTTGCGCATCAAGGCCGCTGAGCCCGATATAGAACTGGCCACGCCTGCCGGACTTGACCTGGTCCATGGCGAGACGGATGTCGATCTCGTCTGCCAGGGCGCCCCATCTGAAGCGAGGCAGGTCATGTCCGCCTCGGGGCTCGCCGATATCGTCGTGGAGAGCGACACGGCCTACCGCATCGACTTCTACCATGCGTCCGACGTCAACGGCGAGCTCGACCTGTACGGCCTCTACACCATCCGTTCCGGCCGCACGCCCCATGCCACCTGGCGGATCTCCAATCCATCGGGGGACACCAACGACATCGACGAACTGGTCATCGCCGGCGGAGAGACCGGGGCCACTCCCCAGACCAACCATTACCGGTACGTGAGCTATCCCGCCCCGATCTCGAAACCCTGGATGGCATATCGTTCTGGGTCCTCGAGCGGGGCGGCATCGAGCAGTCGGTGGCCATCAGCCGCGACATCGACCCCGTCATCGAGCACCGGGCGTTCCTGCTGGCCGCGTCGGGCGGGGAGGCGGTCACAACCCGTTCCGAGACCTGGTTCGCTCCCACCAACGCGACCCCTGCCATTCCCGTCCTGCTCGCCCGGGTCGTCGATCCCGACGGCTTGGCGCTCGAGACGCGCTGGACCTACGACACCAACGCCTACCCGCCCCGGCTGCTTCTCGTCGAGTATCCGGAAGGCAACTGGGAGCGGTACGCATACGACGCGGGCGGACGCCGCATCGCCCGCTACTCCCCTCTGGGCAATGCCTGGACCAACGCCCCCGACAGCGAACTGCGCCGCGAAACCTACGGCTACACCGCCGTCGACGGCCGCGACACCGGCGGCTGGGAGTGGTCCGACAAGCCCCGCACCGTGACCGCCTACGAGGCCGGCGTCGCCGTCTCCCGCACCTATCACGCCTACTACTACACGTCCGGCGGCGAGAAGGTCGAGATCGAGGAGCGCGCCGCCACGCCCGGCGCCGCCTACGGCGCCGCCGGCAACCTGCGCACCAAGCGCACCTGGTACGCCGAGAACGAGGCCGAGCCGTGGTCCGAGGAAATCCGCTACGTCGAGAGCCCCGGCGGCCTGCTCGAAACCCACGTCTACGAGGCGGGTAATTTCGACGCTTCCGGCGCCGATCCCGCCGACTGGAGCTTCACGCCCGACCCGACCGGCCTCTGGGTCCGCGCCACCGCCGACTACGGCACGGCCGATTCCCCCGGAGGCATCGCCAACCTCACCCGGCGCGAAGTCTCGATCCGCGACGCCTTCGACCGGCCCCTGCTCGACGAGACCTGGCTCTGCATCGGCGAAACGAACTACACCCGCGCCGCCTGGGTCGCCACCACCCGCGACGCCCTCGGCCGCGCCACCGCCGTCCGACGTTCCGACGGCACCCTCTCCGAGACCGCCTGGTCCTGCTGCGGTCCCGAGTCACAGACCGCACCCGACGGCACCGTCACCGACACCGCCTACGACGCCCTCCAGCGTCCCGTGCTGACCACCCGCGAAGGCGAAGGCGCCCAGCCCGATCTCTTCACCGAGACCGCCTACGACGCCGCTGGCCGCGCCACGTTTAGCTGCACCTCCTCCGGCGGCCTCGCCCAATCCACCACCAACGCCTACGATGGCGCCGGACGCCGGGTCTGGACCCGCGGCCCCGACGGCGTTGAGACGGTTTACCAGTACGAGACCAACACCACGACCACCATCCGCAGTTTTGGCACCGCCCTGGCCCTGACCAACCGCTCCGTCCGCTTCGCCGACGGACGGGCGCACTACAGCGAGCAGAACGGCGTCCGCCAGCAGACCTACGCATACGGGCTCGACGCATCAAGCACAGGCTGCCAGACCACCACCCTCTTCACCGGCCCCGAAGGCACCAACTCGCCCGTTTGGTCGCGCACCGTCACCGACCCCCTCGGCCGCGCCATCGCCCAGATCCGCCCCGGCTTCGGCGCCGCCCTCCTCGTCACCTCCAACCACTACGACACCGCCAACCACCTCGTCCGCACCTCCACCCTCTGCGACTCTGCGCCTCTGCGGGAGACCCTCTTCACCTACGACACCCTCGGCAACCCCCTCCTCACCTGCCAGGACCTCGACCTCGACGGCGAGATCGACCTCGCCGGCCCCGACCGCGTCACCGGCTCCGACACGTCCTACGAGTCCGACGCGTCCGGCGACTACTGGCAAGTCACGCGCTCCTGGACCTATCCCGACTCCGGCTCCGCCGCCCCACTGACCAACGCCATCGCCCGCACCCGTCTCACCGGCCTGGGAGGCGCCTTCTCCGCCGACGGCGCCAGCGGCATCCTTACCGCCGAATCGGTCTCCATCGACGCCCGCGGCAACCAGACCGTCAGCCGCACCGTCGTCGACCGTGCCAACAAGACTGTCTACCAGGTCAACGACACGCCCGACTCCAGTGTCGCGGCCCTGACCGTCACGGTCAACGGCCTGGTTCAGTCCAGCCGTTCGACCCACAACCTGACCACCACTTATGCCTACGACGCCCTCGGGCGGCAGACCGCCGTGCAGGACGCCCGCGGCGCGGTCCGCTCCCGCGGCTACGACTCCCTCGGCCGCGTCGCCTGGGAGTCCGACCCCGCCACCAACGGCACCTGGTACGCC
>CAYPJN010000148.1:0-6614 GCA_964411055.1 uncultured Lentisphaerales bacterium
CCACCGGCGGCCTCTACGTCACCGCCGACAAAGCCGAACAGCTCACCAAAGGCGAGCAGAACGAAAACGACTGCCAGCGGATGTAGACCGATGCGCTCGCCGACCAGATACGGCGTGAGGCCAAAGCCTTCCAGCACCTGGCCGATGCCGTATTCAACTCGTCGCTGGACTACGAGCTGGCCGTGCTAAAACCCTTCGCGGCGGTGCTGCTCAACGAGATCAAGCCCTCCGATCCCGAGTACGCCGAGGCGCGCCGGCTGAGCGGCTTCCTGCACAATTTCGTGGCCCTGGCGCCGCGGCAGGTTCCCGGTGACTCGATCCTGCGCGAGTACATCGGCGGCAGCCTGTTGCGCTACTAGCTGCCCGCAAGGCAGCGGGACGGAAGGAGAGACCACATGGCAGACAATACTTCTCAGTCGCGCGCCAACGCGGCGCCCGCGGGCGCCCCGGATGGCGCCTCGCTGGGCGAGCTGGCCCTCGAGCGCGAGAAGATTCAGATCGAGCGCGAGCGCCTGGCGCTTGAGCGCGAGCGCTGGTCAGCGGAACGCGACAAGTTCCGCGAGAACCAGAAGCTCAACAACCGCGCCGCGGGCCGCCTGACACTGGGCATCAGCACCTTGGCGCTCGCGCTGCTCTGCGCCCTGCTGGCGGGCGGCGCGATCGGCGCCTGGCTCGTGGCACTGCACCAGCAGCAGAACCGCGGCCAGATTACGGCCTCGCTGATCCACGCCCTCGGCAGCGGCACCAACGGTCTCTCGGAAGCCGAGGGCGCCGCCTCGCCGCTGCTGCGCGCCCTGGGCCGCCCCGGACGTGCCGGCGGCTACCTACTGATCCTCGATTAGGCGCGGCATGGGCATCTTCAAGGCCTACGACATCCGCGGGCGCTTCGGTGAGTCGCTGACTCTCGATATCGCCCACCGCATCGGGCGTTGCCTGCCGCAGATCGTCTCCGCGCGGCGGGCGCTGATGGGCCGCGACGCGCGCGCCTCGTCCCCGGCGCTGGCCGCGGCGCTCGCCCGCGGACTGGTCGAGGGCGGCTGCGAAGTCGACGACCTGGGACCCGCCACGACGCCGATGGTCTACTGCCTCGCTGCGCGCCACGGCTACGATCTCTCGGTGCAGGTCACGGCCTCGCACAATCCGGCCCCCGACAACGGCTTCAAGATCTCGCGGCGCGAGGCGCGCCCCGTGGGCTACGAGACGGGCCTCGGGCAGCTCGAACAGCTCGTGGCGTCCGGTCAACTGCCCCCGCCGGTTGCCGCGCCCGGCCGCCTGCGGAACGTCGACCGCCTCGGCGAGTTCCTGGAATTCCTCGCGCCCTGGCGTCCGGATCTCGGCGACCTGCGGCTGGCGGTCGACTGCTCCGACGGCATGGCCGCGCTGGTCGCGCGCCCGCTGCTCGGCGGACAGGCGCGCTACCTGGCCGACACTCCCGACGGCGCCTTCCCCAGCCACCCGCCCAACCCGCTGGATCCCGCGGCCCACGCGCCGCTGGCCGCCTGCGTGCGGCGCGAAGGCCTCGACGTTGGCGTGATCTTCGACGGCGACGCCGACCGCGTCATGTTCGTCGACGAGCAGGGGCGCTTCGTGCGCCCCGACCTGATGATCGCGCCCATTGCCGCGCGCTTCCTGCGCGCGCACTCCGGCGCAACCGTGCTGCAGGACATCCGCACCTCGCGCGGGGTCACGGCGGCCCTGGTGCGCCTCGGCGCGCGGCCGGCCATGTGGAAGGTCGGACACGCCTACGCCAAGGAAAAGATGCGCGAGCTGGATGCCGTCTGCGGCGGCGAGCTGGCCGGCCACTACTATTTCCGCGACTTCTTCTGGTGCGACTCGGGCGAGCTGGCCGCGCTGGTCGCGCTGGGCGAGCTGGCCGCCGCGCGCCGCCGCGGAGTGCGCTTCAGCGAGCTGCTGGCCCCGGTGGACTGCTACGCCAACACCGGCGAGCTGAACTTCCGCATCGCCCGCAAGCGCGAGGCGATGGAGCACGTCCGCCGCCAACTGGCCGCGGAACGCGCGCCGCTGGCGCTGCTGGACTTCGACGGCTACCGCATCGAGTATGCCGACTGGTGGACGAGCATCCGGCCCTCGAACACGGAGCCCTATCTGCGGCTGATCATCGAGGCCGACGATGCCGCGCGCCTCCAGGAGCGCCGCGAGCGGATCGAGCGGCTGCTGGCGCCTTTCGCCGAAGGGGAGTGAGGCGTCAGCGCGAGGCGCGCCGGCGCGCCTCCAGATAGGCGCGGACAAAGGTGTCGGCGGGCTCGTCGGTGCGGCAGAGGCGGTAGTCGGCCCGCAGCTCGGCGCAGGCCTGGCGGTAGGTGTCGAGAAAGGCGCCGAAGGTTTCGCGGTAGGCGTCGGCCAGCGCCCGCGGGTCGGCCACCAGGCGCTCGCCGGTCTCCAGGTCGCGGAACTCCGCGCCGCGCTTCAGCGGCAGGTCGAGCTCGACGGGATCGAGCACGTGGAGGACGATCACGTCGTGGTGCTGGCCGCGGAAGTGGGCGATGGCCTTGATGATGCCGTCGGGATCGTCGAGCAGGTCGGAGATGATCACCACGAGCGCGCGGCGGCGGATCGCCTCGGCCACGCGGTGCATGGCGGCGGCGGCGTCGGTCTTCTCGCCGGGTTTCGTCTGGTGCAGCACCGAGAGCGCGTGGTTCAGGCTGCCGAAGTCGTTCTTGCAGGGCAGGTCGGCGTCGAGACGCTCGCCGAAGATGTGCAGCCCGACCGAGTCGCGCGCCTTGATCACGACGTAGCCGAGCGCCGCCGCCAGAGTGCCGGCGTGGCGGAACTTGGTGGGGCGTCCGGGCGCGCCGGAGTAGTCCATCGAGCCGCTGCGGTCGACCAGGATGTGGACGCGCAGGTTGGTCTCGTCCTGGTAGCGGCGGATGTAGTACTTCTCGGTTCGTCCGAGCACCTTCCAGTCCACGCGTTTCAGGTCGTCGCCGGGCATGTAGGCGCGGTGGTCGGCGAATTCGGTGCTGGCGCCCTTCTGCGCGCTGCGGTGGCGTCCGGCCAGGTTGCCCTCGACAACGTAGCGCGACTCGAGGGCCAGACGGTTGAGTCGCGCCATCTGGGCCGGGTTGAGGAAGGCGCGGATGCCGGTCTCGCTCATCTTTGTCCGGTCTCCGGCGGGCGGGCCATTAGCCAGAACTCTTCGTCGCTGAGGAGCGCGAAGCGCCCAGCGCCGTCAATGGCGGCGAAAACGAGCCCATCGATGCGCGTGCCCTCCTGGACAAGCACGGGGGAGCGGCCTGTGCCGCCGACACGCAATTCGGCCACGGCGGGTGGGCCGGCGCTTTTGCGGACGAAGGCCACAGGTGTAACAGGTGGCCGCAGGGCGAGCGCGGCCTCCAGCGCGGAGGTCTCGCGGCCGACCGAACGGCTGTAGAGGATGAAGCGCTGTGCGGTGTCGAGACGCAGGCGCCGGAAGGACTGGAGCTGGTAGATCCAAGTGTCGCCGCGGCGGTCGCGCAGCGGCGGCCGCCGGGCCTCAGGCCAGGACTCGAAGACCGCGAGGTTGGGGGGAAAGGCGACGTGTTCGCGGTGATAGGCCGCGAGGGCGGCGACGACCTGCTCGCGGTCGAGGCGCGAGAGCCAGCGGCGGGCCATGGCGTCGGCCGCGGCGGCCAGCGGCCCGTCGGGCGCGCCGCCGCGGGCCAGCGCGGACTCGTAGGCCGCGGCGGCCTCGGCGACGCGGCCGGCCTGGAGCAGGTGCCAGCCCTCGATGGTGCGCGCCGCCGGCAGGAAGCGCCCCAGCCGCGCCGCCTCGCGGCAGGCCCCGGCCGCGGCCAGGTGGTTGCTGGCGGCCGCTGCCTGGCGGTGCAGTGTCCAAAGGCGCAGGAAGGCATCCTCGTCCGGCGCGGCCGCGGCGACGGACACGTGCAGGAACACGGCCGCGGCCAGGAGGCGCGCGATCCATCCGCAGGCGGCGGACGGCGGTGGCGGGCATGTGGAGCACGGGAGTCGCATGCGGTGAAAGTACGCGCCGCCGTGGCGCGCTAGCGGGTCATTACGTACATCAGGATGTTCTCGCCGAGCAGCAGCGAGTCGGTATAGCCTAGGCTATATGGTATCTGCGCCAGCTCCCAGCCGCCGGCCAGGCCGCGCGGGCTGTAGATCACGGCCACGTGCCCCTCGTGCTTCCAGAAGAGGAGTTCGGGCTCGACCAGCGATTTTCCCGTGACCTGCTTGAGCGCTTCGGTGGGCGTGAGCTGCGTGATGGCGTTCGGCATCGAGAAAATGGGGTGATTGCGCAGGGGCGCCTCGGGATCGGCGCCGGGGAGCACCGCGGCCATCGTCTCGCGGAAGGCGCGGTCGAAGGCCTGGCGGCCGCAGCAGGCCTCGGCGATCAGCATGCCGCCGCCCGTGAGGTAGGCGCGCAGGGCGGCGATCTCGGGCGGCGCGAGCTTCAGGCGGTCGTGTCCCGTGAGGTAGATCACGGGCACGTCGAAGAGCGCGGGATCGGTCAGGCGGATTTCGCGGCCGGCGAACTTCACCGGTATCTCGGTCTTGCGGTTGAACTCCTTAAGCAGCATGGAGAGGCCGACATGGCGCGTCTTCCATTCGCCATCGTAGATCACCTGGGCGATGGCCATGCTGCCGGCCGTGGTGGCCGCGGCGGCATCCTCGTACTTCACCCGCTTGGCGGTCTGGCGCGTCCAGTTCTGGATGGTGGAGGCGTACGAGACGAGGTTCATCCCCAGGCGCTGCGCCGACTCCGGGGCGTAGGCCAGGATGTTGTCGTCCTCGTACGGATCCCAGCCCGACTCCATGCCGAAGCGCGAGATGAAGCAGACTGTGCGGCAGTCTATTGTTACTCCCTCCAGCCACGGCTCGTTGCTGGTGTGGCCGGAGGCGCGCACGCCGGGGCGGTACTGGATCTGGTCGATGTCGTAGTAAGAGTGGAATACGGCGTGGTCGGCGGCCAGCCGCTGCACGGGGGTCTCGGGGAAGACCTCGCCCATGACGCGCAGGGCCGAGTCGTAGAAGGGTTTTGAGCCCATGCCGGCGTTGAGGATGATCGTGCCGCCGCGCAGGAGGTATTCGCGCAGCTTGGCCTTCTCCCGCGCGTTCAGGCTCCAGTGGAAGTGGCCGGTGCGGTAGAGGATCGGGTTCTTTTCCGGGTCGGGGTCGATCTCGGCGAAGGACTTGTTCTCACAGTCGTAGTTGACGTCGGCCATCGCCTTGAGGGCGTTGAGCAGGTTGTTGAGGTCGTTCGGACGGGCGTTCCAGTCTATCTCGCCGTATTCCGAGGTCAGCTTGGTGAACATGACCGGCGGGCGCGGAGGGTTTTTCTTTTCCGAACGGCTTTGCGGCTGGGCGGGCGGGCCGGGGTAGGGGATCAGCGTCTCGCCTCCGCTGATGTTGGCCGGCGGCGGGGGCGTGGCCTTGGGGCGCGGCGGGGGGACAAAGCCCGGCTCGTTCGAGCCGTCGCCATCGAAGATGATCCCGGCTCCGGCGGCGCCGGCCAGCAGCAGGGCGGCCGCCGTTGCCGCGACGCGCCGGAGGAACGATGAACGTGAAGTCATGGCAGCGTCCATGTGACGGAGTTTAGCAGATATGGCAGTCCATGCCTAGGAGTGCCTTGGACAAAGAAGATTGCGCCAAGCGAAGTCCATGAAAAGGGGTGCGTATCGAAGGTTATCGATAGGTGAAACCATTAGGAGGAAACCCACTACGTGAAGGCGGGGACGGTAAAGGCTAACCACCAGCCGTAAGCGCGTCTTGCGGTTTCGTGGCTTCCGAGACACGTACAAGATCATTACGGAATTCGGCATTGAACCGTGAACGGTCCGCTCCTTGTTTCTCGAGAATAATGTGGGATCCATCAATGAGGCAGCCAGGGTCAACCTGAAAATAGCATTTAGCGATCATGCTGAAACATCCGCTCCATAGCGACGCTGACGCCCTTGGCCGCCGCACGACGAGCTACACGGCCAACGAACTTAACCAGTATTCGCAGCGCACCGTTCCCGGTGTGAAGGAACTGGCGGGCACGGCGCTCGCGGACGCCACGGTGACGGTCAATGAGCCACCATCCGATTCGGCCCCTGGTGGCGGCACGCCATGGCGCCGGACAATCCGGGGCTTCCGTCTCCTGGCCGTCCGGGACGTCCGGCCCCACTGGCAAGGACAAGTCAGTGAATCGGGGAAGCTCCCCAGCAGCGTGTGACTTGACCGATTAGTCTTGTCGCGCGGCTGGTGACACGGTATGATAGCGCCACATCTGCGGTCAGGAGCTTCGGCTCTGCGCTCAGGGTTGTCGGTCGGCAGGCGGGCGAATGTCTGCCGGCGGATGCATCGGCGCACGGATGCGCCGGACAGGGCGCGGCTCCGCCACGGATGAGAGGCGGGAGACCGCGCCCGATCTGTTTCCGCGAGGCGAGACACCATGACGACATGCCCGGCAACCATTGACGAAACCCCTGCGGTGGCGCGCGCGTTCCGCGACCGTGTGATCGTCCGCGGCGAGATCGACAGGTATCTCCGCGACGGCGGCTTCATCGACGACGCACGCATCGAGGGCGACCTGCAGCGGGCCGTCGCCCCCGATCCCGCGCGCATCCGCGACATCCTCGCCAAGTCGCTGGCCATCGAGACCCTGCTGCCGG
>CAYPJN010000149.1:0-1444 GCA_964411055.1 uncultured Lentisphaerales bacterium
GGTCGCGTGGCCTTTTCAACACCTCAGGTGTTGCATTGGCCCCTCGCGCGCGCGCAGCTATTAGCATACGGTATTGCGGCAGACGTGCAACCATATTTTTTGCCCAGCCCTTGCCCAGCCCTTGACCCCATTTTGCGCTTTGGCTACAGTCTCCCTGTCAAAACCGCCAGAGTTACCTGTGGCTGGATGAACCGCCCATGAAAACGGCCGCAAAGCGCATCGTTAACATCTACAACTTCATCCGTGCCATTGAACCGCGCATTCCGGCCGTGCCCCCGGACGTGTTGCGCGCGACCACGGAACGGCAGATTGAACTGGTCACGGAGCACCGGTTGCCGGCACTATGAGCAGAACGTTCCATTCGGCGTGCGGCGAACGTCCGCGGCGCCTGAACGCGGACACGCGGCAATTCGCATGGGAGTCGCTGCACGGCAAATACGGCGACGAGGCCAGGAAGTCGCATGCCATCGCGCTTGACGACGTACCCGGGTTCGAGGCGCTGTCGCCGCAGGCGCAATACGATATCGCGATAATGAAAATCGCGCGCGAGGCCCCGCTCCGGATATGCGCGCACGAACGTGTCAGCGGCGCGGCCACGCTCGGCCTGGCCATCCAGCACGCTGTTCCCGTCACCTACAAAGGCCGCAATGTATTCTCGAGCGTCAGCCATCTGACCCTCGATTTCCAGACCGTCGTCTTCAAGGGCGTGGACTTCCTGGACGCCAGGATCAACTCGCGCCTCGCGGAAAGCGGCCTGCCGGAGATGCGGCGCGTGCAGCTCGAGGGCATGAAGAACGTCATCCGGGCGATGCGCGTCTGGCACGCGCGATACCTCGATGCGCTCAAAGACAACAGGCCGGAGAACTTCAGGATACTGGAAAAGGTTCCGTTCAAACCGGCGGCGAACTTCAGGGAGGGTGTGCAGAGCATCTGGTTCACCTTCGCCTTCACCCGCCTGTGCGGCAACTGGCCGGGTATCGGGCGCATCGACGAGATGCTCGGCGGGCTCCTGAAGCATGATCTGGCAGCCGGCGCGATCACGCTCGACGAGGCCCGCGAGACGCTCGCGAGCATGTTCATCAAGGGCTGCGAATGGGTGCGGAGCAATCCCGTGCGCGACACCGGCGACGCCCAGCACTACCAGAACATCGTCCTCGCCGGCATCAACCGCGACGGCGTCGAGATCACCAACGAGGTCACGCATCTGGTGCTCGATGTCGTCGAGGAGCTCGGCATAAGCGATTTTCCGATCACCCTCCGCATCAGCAGGAATACCCCCGACAGCCTGCTGACGCACGCCGCGGAGGTGATGCGCCACGGCGGAGGGGTCGTCGCGCTCTACAACGAGCCGCTGATCCTCGAGGCCCTCGAACTCGCCGGATACGACCGGATCGAGGCGCGCGACTTCGCCAACGACGGCTGCTGGGAGGTGCAGATCCCCGGC
>CAYPJN010000149.1:1454-4070 GCA_964411055.1 uncultured Lentisphaerales bacterium
GCAACCATATTTTTTGCCCAGCCCTTGCCCAGCCCTTGACCCCAGACCGTCGTCTTCAAGGGCGTGGACTTCCTGGACGCCAGGATCAACTTCGCCAACGACGGCTGCTGGGAGGTGCAGATTCCCGGCAAGACCTGCTTTGGATACTTTCCTTTCGATGGCCTGGGACTGCTGCTTAACGACACGCTGCGCCTCAATACCGATACGCCGGCGGTTTTCGATTCGTACGACGCACTCTACTCCGCCTACATGGAACAGCTCGAGAAGAAGCTCACGGAGCTGTATGGCAACACGCAAAGCCTGCCCGGCATTTCGGACTGCGAGAGTCACCCGACTTCCGTGGTTTCGCTTTTCGAGAGCGGCTGCATCGAGAGCGGACGCTCCTACTACAACCTTGGTCCGGTCTATACCGTGCGATCGCCGCATATCGGCGGCGCGCCGGATGCCGGCAACAGCCTCTTCGCCATCGACCGGCTGGTCTTCAAGGACAAGCGGACCGGCTTCGCGGAGCTGATGCGTGCGCTGAAGGACAACTGGGAGGGGCACGAGGAACTCCGCGCGCATGCCCGTGACAAATATGCCTACTACGGCAACGACAACGACGAGGCGGATGGATATACTGCGCGGCTGCTGAACGACTTCGCCGACCTGACGCGCCGTTTCAACGACGGCGGCGGCCCCGTCCGTTTCCCTTCCGGCGTAAGCACCTTCGGTCGCCAGATAAACTGGCTTCCCACGCGCTGCGCCACGCCATTCGGCGCGAGGAAGGGCGAGATACTCGCCGGCAATGCCTCTCCCACGCCCGGCACCGACAAGCAGGGCGCGACGGCGGTCATCCGCTCGTACTGCAAGGCCGACCTCCGTAGGCATGCCAGCGGCGCCGCGCTGGACATCCTGCTGGGGTCGCCGCTCGTCAAGGGCGAGGAGGGCGTCGTCGCCCTCAAGGCCATCATGCTGGGATTTGTCGGGCTGGGCGGCTTCTTCATGCAGATCGACGTTGCCGACGCGGCCGTCTACCGCGCGGCGCAGAAGGATCCCGAGGCCTACAAGACGCTCGCCGTGCGCATCTCGGGCTGGAGCGCCCGTTTCGTGACCCTTTGCGACGAATGGCAGCGCATGGTCATCGAACGCCTGGAGCGATGAGCGCCAGGCAGGCGGCGGGCTAGCTGAAGTCGCGCAGGTGGCCGATCAGCGAGAGCAGACCGCGGGAGTAGAACTTCAGATCCTCCAGCGGATGGCGCGTGTGCCGCAGCCGGTTCCAGAGCGCGCGCGGGTGGAAGAAGGCGCGGTAGATGCGGCGGATGGCGGCGCGGATCGCCGCGTCGCCGACGGTCGTGCGCATGACGGCCTGCCGCATGTCGAAGTCGTCCCAGTCGCGCGTCGTCAGCAGATCCTGCGCGTCGCATTCGCGGAAGAGCGGTGTGCCGGGGTAGGGGATGGCCAGCGTCACCTGCAGGGTGTAGGCCCAGCCGCGGATCAGCAGCTCGCGCGCGAGCGCCACGGTGCGCGCGATGTCGTCCGCGTCCTCCCAGGGAAAGCCGACCATGACCGTGACATGCACGTCGAGACCGGCCGCGGCGGCCGCCTGCGCGCCCTCGCGGATCGCTTCGACCTTCAGACGCTTGTCGAGCCGGTCGAGGGTGGCCTGGTTGGCCGACTCGAGGCCGAAGAGCACAAAACGGAAGCCCGCTTCCTTCATCAGCCGGTAGTCCTCCGGCTCCAGGGCGCCGAAACGCATGTTGCAGTCGAAGTAGATTTTACGATTGTACCCACGCGCGATCATCAGGCGGCAGAAGGCGCGCAGCCAGTCGCCGGACGGGAAGCAACCGGTGTCGTCCATAACCTCGCGGACGCCGTAACGCTCGATCAGCTCGCCGATCTCGTCGACGACCGACTCGGGCGAGCGCACGCGGTAGTTCGGGTAGAGCGTGGTCCAGGAGCAGAAGGTGCACTTGCCGTGCCAGCAGTCGCGTCCGGCCATGATGTAGGCGCCGGGGGTGCGGCGGTAGTTGCCGTTGTGGACGCTGTAGTTGCGCCAGCAGGTGAGGTCGCGGTCGATGCGCGGCAGGCTGCCGAGGTCGTGGCGCGTGGCGAAGGGGCCGCTGTTCCGCACCTGCCCGGCGGCGTCGCGGTACCATATGCCGGGTTCGAGAGGCTTGCCGTTGCCGAGGTGGCGCAGCAGGCTCAGCAGCAGGAAGTCGTAGTCGCCGCCGGTCAGCAGGAAGTCGGCGGGGCACTGTTCCATGCTTTCGGCGGGCAGCGCGGTCAAATGGTCGCCCGCCAGGACGATACGCATGGCCGGCAGGGCCGCGCGCAGGCGGGCGACCCAGCGCCAGGTCGCCTTGACGACAGGCGTCTTGGTCTCTATCAGTATGAGAGCCGGCCTTTCGGCGACCACCCGTTCCAGGAACTGCTCCTCGCTCCAGCGCTCGGCGATGCCGTCAAGCCACAGCACCTCGTGCCCGGCGGCCTTGGCCATGGTGGCGGCGTAGGCGGGCACGACGGGGTAGATGAAGGTGGGGCGGTTGAACCACTGGAACTGCCGGTTCTGCGAAAGCAGCGGCACGCCCTTGGGCGAGGCGATCGGCGTATAGGCGATGGCGATCTTCATGGCGG
>CAYPJN010000149.1:4170-6610 GCA_964411055.1 uncultured Lentisphaerales bacterium
GCCCCGGGCACCTTGCCGGAGCGCAGGTACTGCACGAAGAGCCCGCGGTCGGGATCGGACCAGAGCGGCCCGTCGAGGAAGTTGCCGGGGCAGATGGCGTTGACCTTGATGCCGTGCGTCACCAGCTCCAGCGCGAAGCTCTGGGTCAGGCCGATCCCGCCGAACTTGCTCCCGGCATAGGCGCCGTTGCGGTTCGAGCCGACGAGCCCCGACTTGCTGTTGATCTGGATGATGTCGAAGAGGCAGTGCGGCGCGCCGCGGCGCTGCAGCGCCATGACCGGGGCCACGGCCTGCACGGCGGCGAAGTAGCCGGTGTAGTTGACCTGCGTTACGCGCTCGAACTCCGCCAGCGGCTGCTCCATCACGCTGCCCGCCCGGACAATGCCGGCATTGGAGACGAGCAGGTCGATGCCGCCCCAGTGGCGCACGATGCGCGACACGGCCGCACGCAGGGTGTCCGGGCGGGTGACGTCCGCCACGACTCCCAGCGCCGTGTCGTCGCCATGCTCGCGTACGAGCCGCGCGGCGGCCGCCTGGACGCCCTCGGCGTTGATGTCGGCCAGCACGACCTGCGCGCCGGCAGCGGCCAGGGCGGAGGCGATCTCGAGTCCGAAGCCCTGCGCCGCCCCCGTCACGACGGCGATCTTGCCGGCGGCGCGTCCGGCGCGCGCGGGCCACCGCAGCCGCACCGTGCCGAAACCCTCCAGCTCGAACTCGGCGGCATCGGCGGGCAGGCCGGCGAGGCGCGCGCGCAGGGCTTCCAGCCGCCCGTCGTCGAGCGGCTCCGGAACGGTGGCCGCCGCGGGCGCACCCGCTTCGTCCAGGTTCAGCAGGGGCAGGCGCGCACCGCGCGCCAGCAGGCCGCGTGCAAGTGGGAGGTATTGTTCAGGCATGGTTTATTCCAGAATGGCGTCCAGCAGACGCTCGACATCCGCGGGACCCACGTCGCGTGGATTGGCCTTGGTCGATCCAGACTGCAGGGTCTCGGCGACAATGGCGCTGCGGTCGGGAAGGCGCGCTCCCCGGAAGGGCGAGACCAGATGGAAGGTGTCCAGCGCCTCATCGACCCAGCGCGTGAAATCGCCGCCGGCGGCGCGGTCGATGGCCGGCCGCAGTTCCGCGGTGGCGGGGGCGTTGAACCGCAACACGGCCGGCAGGCAGCAGGCGCAGACTAGGCCGTGGGGCGCGTTCAGGCGCGCGCCGAGCGGATGGGCCAGCCCGTGAACCACGCCCAGGCGCGCATGGGAGAGGGCCAGGCCGGCGAGGTAGCTGCCAGCGAGCAGGTCGGCCGCGGCCGAGGTGTCGCCGGCATGCAGGCCCGGCAGGTTGCGGATGATGGCCGTGAAGGCGCGCGCCGAGAGGTCGCGCGTGAAGGGGGTGGCGTAGCGGCTGACCCACGACTCGTAGGCCTGCGTCAGCGCATCCATGCCGGCTGCGGCCACGGTCGCCTTCGGACAGGCGTGCAGCAGCGCGTCATCGAGCAGCACCACCCGCGGCATGAACGAGGGGTGGCGGATCGACTGCTTGAGGCCGCGCGCGGCGTCGGTCAGCACGGCGACCACGGTGGCCTCGGAACCCGTGCCGGCCGTGGTCGGCGCCGCGATGAAGGGCAGCGTGGCGGGAGGAATCGACCGGCCCTGCTGGTAGGCCGCCACGGGCTCGGGCGCGTGCAGCAGGCCGGCCGCGGCCTTGGCCAAATCCAGCACGCTGCCGCCGCCGATTCCCGCCACCCATCCGGGACGCTGTTCGCGCAGGAAGGCGCGCAGGGCCTCGACCTCGTCCAGCGTCGGCTCGCCTCCCTGGTGACGGAAGGCGGCGACGCTGGCCGCCGCGGGAAACGCGCCGAGCACCGCGTCGCGGCACGCGCCGCCGAAGGCGCGCCCATGCACGATCACGCCGCGGTCGCCGAAGACGGCCGACTCCTCCGCCAGTCGGCGCAGGATGCCGGTGCCCGTCACGGTGCGCCCGGGGAACAGGAGCGGAGAAGGGAGCATCAGGCACCTGCCGCGGCGGGGTAGCGAACGATGAAGGCCAGCAGCTCCAGCGGCCCGTCGCCGCTGTTGGCGATGCTGTGCGAGGCGCCGCGGCCGGTCAGCACGGCGTCGCCCGGGCCGACGACCGACTCGGTGGCGCCATCCGTCAGCCGTCCCTGGCCGCGCGTGATGACGTAGACCTCGTCCTCGCCCTCGTGCGCATGGCTGCCGATGGAGGCGCCGGGCGGCAGCGTGAGCCGCGCGCAGAGGCGCACGGGGGCGCCAAAGGCCGCCGGGGCGAACAACGGCTGCACCGCAACCGTGCCCTGGCCGCCGCGCATGTTAGGCCGCAGCTCGACCGCCTGGTCGCTGAATTTACGAATCATGACCCTCTCCCTTGAAGAATATTCAGTGTAGCACAGCCATCGCCCGCGGACAACCCGGTGATGAGGTATTCGGGTAATCGG
>CAYPJN010000150.1:0-6562 GCA_964411055.1 uncultured Lentisphaerales bacterium
CGTATTCGCAGGGGTTGCCGGGGGTCGCGCAGCCCTGCCCCGCCGCCCCCGCCGCGGGCGCTGCGTATCGGGACAGGGATCGGGACACGACGACCAAGTGCAACAGGAGACTATGACCGGGCACCGCCCTCGATCGCGGACTTGAACAGGCCGGGCGTCTCGGCAGCGGCCAGGCGCGCCGCCAGCTCGCGTCCCGCCGCCTCGAGACGCCAGCCGCGACACAGCGGATGCGCCGGCCCGGCGCCCGTTGCGACGAGCGCCGTCACCTCCGCGCGGCTGCCCAGCAGGGCCGGGTCGATGCGCATCTCCGCGCCGCGCAGGCGCAGGAAGGCCAGGGCGGCATCCACGCGCGTCTTCAGTGCTCCGTCCGGACAGCGGAAGACGGGGCCTTCCGCGCCGGGCTCCGGGTCGCGCGCGGCGTCCCTCACGGCCGCGCAGATTTCACGGCACAGGGTTTGGAGCCTTGCGCGCTGCAGGCGGTGGCGTGGACGCACGGCCTCGGGCGACGACGGCTTGCGCGTGGCGATCATGATCAGCGACTCGTCGTCGACGACCCAGTTCCGCGGCATGTCCCATTCGGCCGCGCGGCGCTCGCGCAGCGCCGCCAGGGCGCGCAGCAGCGGCTGGTCGCCCGCCGCGAGGCGGCTGCCGCCCCTGACGCGCCGCCAGGCGTCGTCCGGCTCCAGCGGCGCGTAGAGCCGCGGATCGTCGTAGATCCGCAGTTCCTCCTCCAGCCATCCGCCGGCGCCACGCTCGGCCACGCGGGCGAGCAGCGTCTGGCGGAGGCGGCCCAGGTGGCGGACGTCGTCCAGGGCATATTCGATCTGCGCCGCCGAGAGGGGGCGGCGGCACCAGTCGGTGCGCGTCTCGGTCTTGGGCAGGTCGACCTCCAGCAGGTCGCGCAGGATCTGCTTGAGCGATACCGTAGTGGCGAAGCCGGCAAAGCCGGCGGCCAGGCGGGTGTCGAACACGCGGCGCGGCACGGCGCCGGTGACGGCGGCGAGCAGGGCCAGATCCTGCCGCGCGTCATGCAGGATCTTGAGCGTGCCCGGGTCGGCAAGCAGTCCGGCCAGGGCCGGGCCCGCCGCTGCCGCGTCGGCCACCCACGCCGTGCCGTCGGCCGCGGCGAGCTGCACGATGCCGAGCCGGGGAAAGTAGGTGCGCGTCCAGACGAACTCGGTGTCCAGGGACGCGAGCCCCTCGGCGCGCAGCCGCGCGACGACGGGAACCAGTTCCGCGTGCGACTCGATGATCATGCCGTCTTCCGCCGCCTTGCCGGGCCGGGCGCTTGACAAACGCTGCGCGCCGGTGGATGATGGACGCCATGGAACTGGACGAAGTAGTCGCATTGACCAGCCGCCGGGGCGAGACCCTGCAGGCGCGGCGCCTGCGCCCGGAAGACCGGCAGGCCCTGAGCGAGTTCGGCGCTTCGCTCTCGGCGGCCACCACCGGCGTCTTCCTGCCGCACCTGTACGACGACGCCACGCTGGAGCCGCTCCTGCGCCGCTCGCAGGCGGGCGACGACCTGACGCTGGGGCTCTTCCGGGGCTCCCGCATGTTGGCCTACTTCTTCCTCTGGCACTTCGACCAGCCCTTTCCCCTGCTGGGCATCGGCCTGCATGACGAGATCCAGGGCGCGGGGCTGGGGCGGCAGATGCTGAACCTGCTGGTGGCGGAGGCCGCGCGCCACGGCAGCGCCGGCGTCGACCTGACCACGCTGCCAACCAACGACCGCGCCTTCCGGCTCTATTTGAGCGTCGGATTCCGGCACATCGGCTTCGTGGACAACCCGCGCGCCGGGGGCGGGACGACGGTCGAGCGCGTGCTGCGCTACACCATCGATCCCGCCGCAGCCGCGCCCGGGCGGCTGGCCAACGGATGTCCGATACGCGGACTCGCGGACGCCGGCGCCCGCTGACCTAGGCCTTGTCGGCCTCGAAGAGCTCGACATCCTTGGCCACCGGTCCCTTCTCGCGCTGCTCGACCGAGAAGAGGACCAGATCGCCCTCCATCACGTCGTCGAATTCCCGGTTCTGGAGCGCCGAGAAGTGGAAGAAGACGTTGTTCGGGAACTGCGGGCACTTGATGAAGCCGAAACCCTCCTTGACCGTGCAGATGATCCCCTTGAGGCGCTCGCTGGGGGCGGCGGGCGCCAGCGCGGCGCCGCCACCTCCCGTGGCGGGCGCGGTCGGTGCCGCCTCGTCGCGGGCCGACGGGCCCTGGTCGACAAAGAGCTGCCGGACCGAGCTGTCGCCGGTCTCGTTCATGATGTCCTGCATCATCACGGGATAGGTGACCTCGTTGATCAGGCGGATCGAAGTCGTCGTCTGTCGCAGCGTGCCGACATCGTCGGTGTACTCGAAGTTCCAGCCCAGGAGCATGACCCGCGTGCCGCGGGAGATGACCTTGCGGGCGAGCGGGACGAAGTCGGAGTCGCCGGCGATCAGCACCAGGATGTCGTAGCCCCTGAGCAGGGTCATCTCGTAGGCCTCGAGCGAGAGCCAGACGTCGATGCCCTGCTCCGAGTTCCCCTGGATGGGGAGGTAGTGGGTGGTGACGCCCTCGTTCATCAGCACGTCGTCGAAGAGGCGTTCCGAGTAGAGCTTCTCGCGCGCCAGCGTCTGCTGCGCGGAGAAGCGTCCGCGGAAGAAGTGCGAGTCGACGACATGCGCGCAGCGCGGCGCGACGCCCTCTAGCGCGGCGACGCGCTGGCGGACGAAATCGTGCAGTCCGGGGATGGAGATCCGCTGCTTGCGCGCATGCGCGTAGCGGTAGTAGTTGCTGATATGGTGGAAGAAGCCGCCATCATAGAAGATGCCGATCTTGACGATGCGCTGTTCCAACTGTTCCAACTGTTCCGTTTCTTTTCGCGTGGTCATTGTTCACCTTGTTTGTTGTGCTTTTCCGTACTGGAAAATCCGTCTTGCGCCGGGGCGGCGCCGGCCTCCCCCGGCCGCTCCCCCGGGGCTGTCCCTGCCGTCCCGGGCCGGCTGTCCGCGCGGCCGCCCTCTTCCCGGCCCTTCTTGAACTCGCCGAGACTGCGCCCGAGCGCCCGCGCCAGGTCGGGCAGCTTGCGGGCGCCGAAGAGCAGCAGGATCAGCAGCAGGATCAGCAGCAGTTCGGGCGTGCCGAGGTTCTGCAGAAAGGCTACGGGCAGGTTCATCGCCGTCATCTCCTTCCATGCGTGGCGATGGCGCGCCGCGCGTCGCGGTCCGCCTCGCGGCGCCTGATGGTCTCGCGCTTATCCGTCTGCTGCTTGCCGCGGCAGACGGCAATCTCCAGCTTGATCCGCCCGCTGCCCTGCGCCAGGTAGCACCGCAGGGGCACCAGGGCCAGCCCCTTCTGCTCCTGCTGCGCCTGCAGCCGCAGGATCTCCCGCCGGTGCGCCAGCAGCCGTCGCGGCCTGAGGCTGTCGTGATTGAAGCGGTTGCCGAAGGAGTAGGGCGGGAAGTTGGCCTGCAGCAGCCACAGGGAGCCGTTCTCCACCCGGACATAGGCGCCGGAAAGCCCCACGCCGCCGCCCCGCAGGACCTTGACTTCCGTCCCTACGAGCGCGATGCCGACCTCCAGCCTGGAAATAATGATGTAGTCGTGGAACGCCTTGCGGTTGGTCGCCAGCACGCCGTTGCCTTGTTGCCGCTTGCCTCTTCCGGTCATGCCGCGTCATCCCGCTCTCCCGTATCCCGCATGCGGGTCGTGTCGGGCCTAAGACCACTTTGTCTGGTCGGCCTCGTGCTTGGCCACGGCATCGAAGTCGACCTCGGCGATCAGCTTGCCCTCGCCGATCTCGCGCAGGGCAATGTCCAGCTTGTCCTCGTCGGGCGTCAGAGGACGCACGTAGGGCCGCATGCCGGCGTTGAGCTGCTTGACGCGCTTGGACACCATGTTGACCAGCACGGGCACGCTGGGAACGCGGAGACGGGCATTATCGAGCAATTCTTGGTTCACAGTATGACTCCAAAGAGATAATATTACCCTTTCCCGCCCGCCGCGTCAAATCAGAACCAAGCGCGAGCGCACTCTTGGCTAACCAGGATCCAGTCCCCATCAGGCCTGCGAGGGGAGTAGAATGCTGAACGCGCAACGCTGAACTACAGGTTTACATCGACCTTGATGTCGGTGTTCTCCTGGGCGGTGGCGGCCACCTCGTCCGGGATATCGACGGCCTTGAAGGTCGGCAGGTAGCGGTAGTAGACCATGAGCTGCAGGGCGGCCAGGCAGGTGTCCATCACGGGGCGGTCGCTATGCGCGTCGCTGTTCTCCCACCAGCCGATGTCCTGCATCTCGCCCTTGGGGTCGGCGACGGCCTTCTCCTCGACGAACTGGGCCTTGACGTATTCCGGCCACATCTCGGCGTTCCACTTGTCCCAGGTGGTGCCGCCGGCCTGGAACTTGGCCTGCGTGGCATAGTAGTAGTAGTACTGCGTGCTGCCGCCGGGGGCGACCCCGGGGGCCGAGGCGTTGGCCGGCTTCTCGTCCTTGCCCAGCTTGAGCCCGGGCTTGCTGCCGACCCAGAGGGGCTTCCAGGTTTCCATCAGTTCCAGCGTCTTCTTGACCTCCGGGTAGTTACCGGCGTGGTGGAACTGCATGCAGAGGGTGCCGACGCTGCTGAGCCCGCCCTGTCCCGGCCCCACGTAGCCGAAGCCGCCATTGGGATTGGCGTTCTTCTGGAAGCCCTTGACGGCCAGCTTGCTGGCCCGCAGGAGCGCCTCGGGATCGCTGTAGAAGTCGGCCATCATGGCGGCCTTGAGCGCCTGGGCGGCCCAGCCCATCACCGAGGTGTCGTCGCGGTCGCCGGGCTTCAGGGCGTAGTCCCATCCGCCCGAGTCGTGCTGCCCGTCGATGATCAGCTTGACGGCGCGGTCGACGGCCGATTTGACGTTGGGGTTCATCGTCATGCCGTAGGCCTCGCTAAGGGCGTAGGTGACTATGTAGTGCTCGTAGTTGCCGGGCCACTTGCCGCTGGCCGGCTGCGAACCGAGCAGGAACTCGATGCCGCGTTGGACCGTGTCGCCGAACTCCTCGGAGCTGCCGGGCTTTTCGCCGTGGGCCAGGAAGCAGAGCACGGCGAGGGCCGTCATGGCGTTCTTATTGTTGCGCCACGAGCCGTCCTGCTGCTGGTTCTTCTTGAGCCAGCGCAGGGCGCGCATGACGGCGGCCTCGGTGGCGGCGTTGCCGCCGCCGCCCTGGATGAGCTGGCCGCGCATGCCGGCGCTGCGCGTGGAGCCATAGATGTTGCGCAGGATGACGGGGCTCTTGACCTGCAGCACGGAGTCGAAGGCCTGCGGCTGCGGGCTCATGGGCGCGTCCGGGGTGGCCACAGGCGTGTTCATGGCGATTTCCGGCGTGAAGGCGATGTCCGTGGGCTGGATGTCGTCGGGAATCGGATCCTTCTCGACGATCTCCTCGAGTTCCTCAAGTTCCTCCGTCTTCAGGATCTCGGTCTCGATCAGGCGCTCGTCGCGGGCCGAGGCGTTGGCGAAGACCGCCAGCAGGCCGATGCCGACCACGGGAATGAGGATGGCGGCGGCGGGGGCGATCTGGCGCTGCAGCTCGGTGCGCGCGAACTTGTACTCGCGGCTGTCGCGGGGCTTGCTGAAGCCCTCGAACATGGCCTTCAGACGCTGCCAGTAGTTCTGCTCCTCGAAGAGCTCCATCATCTCAAGGAAGGCCGGATCCTGGAGCGGGGGAAGGTTGTCCTGATGCATTGCCATGACTGCCTCCGGAGGCCGGTGTTACATGCTGAAGATGGACAGGTTGACCATGCCGTGCTTGTTGCAGACGTCGAGCGCCTGCACCAGGAAGCGGTGGGGCGAGTCGGCGGTGCAGCGGATGATGACATTGGCGGTCTTGCTCAGCTCGGCGTAGCGCTCGACCTGCCGGTCGAGCCCCTCGAGCGTCAGCGGCTTGCCGCGGAAGACGAAACCATGCCGGTGGACCACGATGTTGATCAGGTCGGGCTGCTTCTCGGGCGTGGCGTTCGGATCCGGCGCCGGGCGCGAGGCCATCAGGCGCGACATGATGTCCTCCTGCTTCAGCGTGACGATGAAGAAGATCAGCAACTGGAAGACGACGTCGATCATCGGCGTCATCTCGAGCTGCGGATTAGAGTCGTCCTTCTTTCTCCGTCTGATCGGCATGCGCGGCTCCTGTGGTTGCTATTGCGGACGGGGGGCGCCCTTGACGCGGCGATCCTGCACGGCTATGAAGCCGATCTTCCATACTCCGTTGCGCGTGCACACGTCCATAACCCGCTTCACGTCCTCGTGGCGCGTGCGGTAGTCGGCGCGCACCATGACGGGGAAGGATCCGTACTTGTTGTAGCGATCCCGGATGTGCATCGCCAGCCGCGCCGTGTCGAGCTGTGCGTTGTGGATCGAGATGCGGCCCCGGCGGCTCACCTCGATCTCGATGGTCTGCGTGGGAACGTTGTCGGCGGTGATGATCTCGCCGTGCTTGCCATCCTCGAGCACGATCTCGGGATTGATGTTCTCGGTCATCTTGAGAGTCACGATGAAGAAGATGATGAGCTGGAACACGACGTCGATCATCGGCGTCATGT
>CAYPJN010000151.1:0-6542 GCA_964411055.1 uncultured Lentisphaerales bacterium
ACACCGAGGTGCTCGACTACTTCCTCGACGAGCGCTGGATCTCGACGGCGGCCCTTTACCACATAGGTGAAGCCCACGCGCAGAACGGCGACGAGCGCCAGGCGCAGGCGGTCTTCGAGAAGCTGGCCGAGGATCCCGAGCACGTCAAACATCCGCTGGCGGCGCGCGCGCTGCGGCGCCTGGGCGACATGAGCTGGCGCGCCAAGAAGTCCGGCGAGGCGATCGAGTACTGGCGGCGCGGCATCGCCGATATCTACAAGGAGTCGGCGCGCTCGGACTACAACGCGACCCGCGACATCCTGGCCCAGGTGCTGGCGGTGACCGGCGACTGGAACGCGTACGAGGAGCTGATCTTCGAGGGGATCCCCGCCGATGCGTCCGCCAAGCGCGCCGACGCCGTCCGGGGCGCGGCCGACTGGCTGACCAACCGCATGTATCACTTCTGGCCCGGCTGGTACTACGACGTCTTCGTGGCCGAGCGCGAGCGCGAGGCCCGGCGCGCCGCGTGGCGCAAGCAGCTCGCCACGTGGTACGACGGCCACCGCGAGATGTTCGCGGCCGCGGACCGCCAATGGGAACATGCCGTGCGCAGCTTCCGTCTCTGGCGCGACTACCGCGCCGAGGAGGGCACCAAGCGCGTGCCCGCCATCAACAAGCTGCTGCAGGGCCTCAAGCTGGACGACGCCGGCAAGGCCAAGGCCGCGCGCGACTTCGCCATCGTCCTCTGCGACTGCCAGATGTTCGACGAGGCGCGCACGATGCTGCCGTTCGTCAAGGACATCACGGACAACCTCTGGCTGACCTACGAGATCGAGAACCGCGCCGGCAAGCTGCCCGCGGCCCAGATGGCGCTCGACGAGCTGGTCGCAAACAAGGACGCGGCCGTGTCGCTGGCGGCCAAGAAGCGGCTCGCCTGGTTCCACAAGGAGCGCACGCGGCAGTACGACAAGGCCATCGCGCTCTATATCGACATATCCCAGCCGCCCGGCACCCTCTGGGACCTCCAGGAGTGCTACCGGCGCGCCGGCAAGAAGGCCGAGGCCTACACGGTGCTGACCGAGCTGGCCAGCATCTTCCCGCCCGAGGCCGCGCGCGCCGTCTGGGTGCAGGGACAGTACCGCGAGCAGGACGGCGACAAGGAGAAGGCCATCGCCTGCTACCGCCGCCTGCTCGCGCAGCCCGAGTGGAAGAAGACCTGGGAGTCGTCCCAGGCGCACCAGGCCCTGGAACGTCTGGGCATCGCCACCGGCGGCGCCGTGATCAACGAGGTCCGCTGACCGGGGAATCGCCAACAATGAGGGGAACGCACATGAAGAAGCTGGGAATCGCCATTCTCGTACTGGGCGCCGGACTCCTGGCGCTGCGCGGCCAGGAGACTCCGCCGGACAAGGCGCCGGACGGCGAGGGCGCCGCCGGCGGCACGCCGGCCCAGATCGAGGCGCGCGCCAGGCGCATGATCGACAACGCCGTCGAGCTGCTGGCCAACAACGAGGAGAGCCGCGCCGTCGGCATGCTCGAGGCCGTGCCGCGCATGTTCGCCGACACCCCCTCGCGCTTCCGCGCGCACCTGGAGCTGGGGCGCCACCTGACGGAGAAGCGGCAGTTCGACCGCGCGGGCGCCGAACTGCGCCGCGCCCACGCCGCCGAGGATCGCGAGATCCAGGCCGAGGCCCTGCTGCTGCTCGGACGCTGCCAGCTCGCCCGCGGCGAGGCCGGCGACGCGGCCATGATCCTGCGGCGCGTGACGCAGGACTACCCCACGAGCCTCTTCGCCAACGACGCCTTCTTCACCCTAGGGCAGATCCACTTCGATGCCGGCCGCTGGGCGCGGGCGGTGGAGGCCTTCAGCATGGTCGGCACCGCCGTGCCCGCCGACGACGCCACCAACGCCTTTGTCCTGGCCGAGGCCGGGCAGCGCATCTTCGTGCATGTAACCGACAAGGATTTGGCCGTGCTGGCGGCCCTCGGCGAGTCGCAGTCCGTCGAGCTCGTCAGCCGCTCCGGCGACCGCGAGAAGTGCACGCTGACGTCCTTCGGGCGCGGCGACGGCGACTTCCTCGCCTCGGTGCTGACGGTCACCGAGCCGTCGAAGCCCTACGACGGCAAGCTGACGGTGCAGGGGGCCGAGGAGATCACCGTGCACTATGTGGACGAGAACACCGAGTCCGGCGCGGTCAAGCAGGCCAAAACGGCGCAGGCGCGCATCGTCTCCACCGGCGCCCTGGCTTTCATGGACGGCGCCCAGCGCCAGCGCGTGCGCGGCGTCTTCGCCGACCAGCCCGCCTTCCTGCGGCTGCGCGACCTCGACCTTGACACGACGGCGCAGCCCGACACCGCCGCCGTGACGGTCAAGGCGCTCTACCGCGAGCGCCCCGAGACGCCCGAGGGCGCCGAGAGCGCCGCCCCCGCGCCCGACGCCCCCTGGCTCGAGCGCGGCCAGGTCACCATCCCGCTGCTCGAGACCGGTCCGCGCAGCGGGGTCTTCAGCGGGCGCCTCGTGCCGCGCCTGGTGAACCTCTCCTCGAACGCGCCGGTCGTCGAGCTGGCCGCCGGGGAGCTTGCCGTGCAGCCGGACGACAAGCTGGTGGCGGTCTACGATGACGCCGCGCACCTGCGTGGCGCCGAAGCCGAGAAGCGCGAGGCCGAGGTGGTCGTCCTGGTGGGCGGCAGCACGGAGCCGCAGAGCATCATCGCACACGCCAGCGACGCCGCCGTCCAGGCGCGCAAGCTGCTGCTCGAGGCGCAGCTCCTGCACAAATGGGGCAACATCTTCAAGGAGGTCGGACTGGACAAGCACGCCGCCGACAAGGCCGAGGAGGGGCTGCAGCGCGTGGACGATCTCATGGCGCTGGCGACGCGCTTCAGCCTCGAGCGCAAGCTCGTCGAGGAGGCCTTCGCCGTCAAGTGGGATCTGCAGCTCGTCCAGGGCAACCTGAGCGACGCCATCGCCACCTGCCGCGCGCTCGTGCGCCTCTACCCGGACACCACCCTGGCCGACCGCGCCTTCATGCAGATCGGCAACGCGCGCATGCAGGACAAGAAGGACGGGCGCTCGCTCACCTCCGCCATCCAGGTCTACAACGCCATCCTGGCCCTGCCGGCCTCGCCGCTCAAGGCCGAGGCGCAGTACCGCATCGGCGAGGCCATCGAGCAGCAGATCAAGCTGCGGCTGCGTCCCGGCGAGAGGGGCGACTTCTCGGCGGCCATGGTCGCCTTCAAGCGCTGCGCCGAGGCCTACCCGGAGTCGGCCTACGCCGGCGACTCGTTCAAGCGCGTCATCGACTATTACATCGGCACGCGCGACTACGCGCGCTGCGTCGAGACGCTCGAGCGCGTCTTCCAGGACTATCCCGACGCCCCCTGGCTCGACGAGATGCTGCTCAAGTGGGGCGTCGTCAACCACCGCATGGGCAACCGCGAGCAGGCGCTGCAGAAGTTCCAGCGGCTGGTCGAGGAGTATCCCGGCGGGCAGGCCGCGCAGCAGGCCGCCGCCTTCATGCAGCGGCTGAGCAACTGAAGACAAGGAGAACACGACCATGATGGGATATCTGCTGGATGGCGGCTGGATGATGTTGCCGCTGCTGTTGTGCTCGATCGGGCTCCTGGCGGTGGTCATCGACCGCGCGCGCGCCTTCCGCGCCGCTGCGATCGACCACGAGTCCCTGCGCAAGCAGGTCAACGCGGCGGTCAACGCCGGGGACGTCGGGCGCGCCATCGAGCTCTGCCAGGCGTCGACCGGCCCGGTGGCCGCCACGCTCCTGGCCGGCCTGCAGCGCCTGCAGCGCCTCCGCGGGCGGAACAAGGGCGCCGCGGAGATCGAGATCACCGTCAGCAAGACCATGGAGGACTACGCGCCCAAGGCCATGCACGGCCTCGAGAAGCGCCTCAACTCCATGGTGCTGATCGCCTCGCTCTCGCCGCTGCTGGGCATGACCGGCACCGTCACCGGCATGATCCGCTCCTTCGGCGTCATGGCCGCCTCGGCCGGGCTCGACCCCGGCGCCGTGGCCGGCGGCATCTCCGAGGCGCTGATCACCACCGCCGCGGGCCTGCTGATCGCGGCGCCCGGCGTCGTGGCCTACAACATCTTCGTCCGCAAGGTCGAGGAGTACACCATGGCCATCGAGGGCTGCATCTCCGACCTGGTGGAAGCCGTGGCCGAGTCGTGAAACGCCCTGGCGGAAAACGCTCCTCGGACATCTCGCCCGACCTGACGTCGTTCGGCGACATCGCCTTCCTGCTGATCATCTTCTTCGTCCTGACGGCCAGCCTGGACCGGCCCTACGGGCGCCAGATGGAGATGCCCTCGGCGGCGACGCCCCCCCGGGGCGCGGAGTCGCCGCGCATCCCCACGGTCAACCTCCTGGCCGACCGCCTGCTCTACACGGAGGGCGAGGGCGCCGAGCGCGAGCTCAGCATGACCCAGCTCCGCGCCGAGCTCTGGAAGAAGGAGCTCGCCAAGAAGGAGCCCAAGGGCCGCCTGGTGGTCCTCGAGACCGCCGACAGCGTCGAGTACGAGCGCTACTTCCAGGTGGTGACGATGATCGCCGAGGTCGGCGGCGTGGTGGCCCTGCTCAGCGACTAGGCCTGCAACGATGATCCGCAAGCGCAAACATGCCAATCTGGTGCTGCCGCTGACCTCGTTCGGCGACATCGCCTTCCTGATGATCATCTTCTTCATGCTGGTGTCGAACTTCATGAAGCATTCCAACATGGAGCTCACGCCGGCGGTCAGCAGCAGCCTCGACAAGCAGGACGCCCCCAAGGTGGGGGTGTTCATGGACCAGGACGGCGTGCTCTGGTACGAGGGCAACGTCTGCACCCCGCGGGAGCTGGTCTCCCTGCTGAAGCTGCGCGCCGAAGACCTGCGCGACGAGCCGGTCCACGTAAGCATCCACAAGAGCCACCCGCGCAAAACCTTCATGCCGGTCATCGAGGCCGTCAGCGAGGCGGGGCTCAAGATGATCCTGACAGGAGAGCTGGAGGAATAACCTATGGTCAAAACCGTTGACAATCCCGCGCCCGCCCCGGCGGCCGACCGCGACCCCGACGACCTGCTCGCGGAGGTGCGCCGCTCCATCCTGGGCCTCGCCCTGCTGGTTTCGGCCGCCATCCACCTCGTGCTGATCGGGGGCACCTCCTTCGGCCTCTACCGCGACTGGGGCAAGTACGGCCTGAGCAGCCCCGAGATGGGCTTCCACACGCCGTCGAAGATGAACCTGATCAAAAACCGCCTGCAGCGCGAGGCCGACGAGGCCGCGCGCAAGGCCGCCGCCGAGAAACGCGCGGCGGAGGCGGCCGCCGCCGCCACCAACGCGCCCGCGGCCACCGCGACCGCGACGGCCGCCGGCGCCGCCGCGACCAACACGCCCACGCCCGCCGGCACCGCCAAGCCGCCCGAGGTCCAGCCGCTGCCGCCCAAGAGCGACTTCACCTTCGGGGAGGATCTGAAGCTCGACTAGGCCGGGGCCCCCCACGGCCGCGTCTGACCGATGCCTTCCCGAACCCCCATGCCCGAACCATCCGCACCGCGCCCCAGCCCGGCAACGCGCGCCGCCGACGCCGCCTGCGCCGCGCTGGCTTGGCTGCACGCGCTGCTGGCGCAGAGGCTGACGCAGGCCGTCCGCTGGCTCTGGACGCGCCAGAGCCGTCTCTCGCTCTCCCTGCGCTTCTGCGTGGCCGCCGCCGGCCTGGCCCTGATGGCGGCGGCCGCCGCCTGGTGCCTGCCGCACCGCTTCGCGGCCTGGGCCGGCTTCGCCCCGGAGCACGTGCGCCTGCTGGAGGTCGGCGGCGAATGGGCCCAGGCGCAGCGGCTCGCGGTCTGGGCCTGGGTCGTGGCCGGCCTCGCGCTTGTGGCCGCCGGCGCCTCATGGTGGCGCCGCAACGCCGCCTTCTGGACGCTGAAGGCCGCCTGGGCGGCCTTCGCGCTGCTCTTCGCGGGCGTCTTCCACTGGATGCTGGCCGCGCCGGCCGCGCTGAACAACGCCGACTACCGCAGCTTCGACAAGTTGGCGCGCAACGAGATCTGGACCGGCGCCTTCCTGGCCGGCTCGCTCGCCGCCCTCTGGCCGCTGCTCATGCTGGCGGCGCTGCTCACGGTCGGCGCCCGCCGCTGGTACACGGGCGCCGCCGGGCCGCGCGGCCCGCGCCTGGGCGACCGCCTGATCGCCAACCTGCGCCGCGGCGGCAACGACCGGCGCCTGCGCAGCTCCACCTACTGGGCCGTCGCGCTGACGCTGGCCGTGCTCGTCGGGCCTATCATCATGCGCGGCTGCGGCTGGGAGGCGCCCTACGGCATCGTCAAGGGCAGCGGCGAGGTCCAGGTGCAGATGGTCAAGGTCAAGCGCGTCGAGAAGAAGAAGCAGAAGAAGCTCCTCGTCGACCCCTGGAGCCCCTACATCCTCGAGCGCATGAACATCGACGACATCAAGACGATCGAGGAACTCGAGACGCAGACGCGCGACACCTACGTCGCCGACCAGGCCAGCGGCAAGCTCGGCAAGGGCGGCGGCAAGGGCGGCGGCTGGCCCAAGGGCATGGAG
>CAYPJN010000152.1:0-6523 GCA_964411055.1 uncultured Lentisphaerales bacterium
AGGTGACGGTGAGCATCTGCTGCAGAACGGAGCTGTCGCCCATCAGGCGGTTGACGAGCTTGCCGGTGCTCTCGCGCCCGAAGAAGGACATGCTCAGGCCGAGCATGTGGTTGTAGACGGCCGTGCGCACGCGCATGACGAAGGACTGCCCGATGAAGGCCATGCCCACGACCTGGAAGTAGCCCAGCGCCGTTCCCAGCAAGCCGGTGACGACGAACAGAAAGATGATGGCCGGCAGCATGTCCGTGCGCCGGTCGCCGATAACCTGGTTGATGATCGCCCGCACCAGGAGGGGGGGGATCATGCCGACAACGGCGAGCAGGGCCGTCAGCAGGAGCATGGCCAGCAACTGCAGCCGGAACGGCCGCACGAAGGGCATGATCTTCTGGAGGGCGGATTTCCCGGGCGCTGCAGCCACGTCAAGGCATCCTCGTCAGGCCGGTCGGACGGTTCACAGGTCGAAGAGGCTTCGCCAGATGGAGGAGCGGCCGACCAGGATCTGCGCGTCGGCGGTCGCCCCCGGGGGCACCGGCACGCGGCCGGGGTCGTAGGGACAGTAGATCACGCGGTAGGTCTGGCCGCCCTCCGCCTGGATGGCGTCGCGGATCGATCCGACGCGGCCCCGCAACCAGTGGCGCCGGAGCACCGACTGGCTGGTGCGCAACTGGGCGCGCACCGGCTGGCCGACGGCGACGCGCGTGGCGTAGCGCTCGGGAACCCGGAGCCGCAGCACCTGCTCGTCGCCGCCGAAGATCTCGTAGAGCACCATGTCGGGATGCACGACCTCGCCGCCGTAGAACGTGTGCCGCAGCACGCGCCCGCCGGCCGGCGCCCGGATGGTGCGGGCGTCGAGGCTCGCCTGCACGCGCGCCACGATCTTCTGGCGCGTGAGCAGGGTCTGCCGGAGCACCGCCAACTGGCGCTGCGCCAGCCGGAAGTCCGTCTCGCCCAGGCGCTTGAACTCCGCCTCGGCCAGCCGCACCTTGAGCGTGTCCTCCATCACGTCGCGGCTCGAGGCAAGCCCCTTCTCCATGAGTTGCATGGTGATCTCGAGGCGCTTGCGGGCGTAGTCCAGCGTGATGGCCGCCACCTCGATGCGGTTGGTGCGCTCGCGGTGCTGCTCGCTCAGCTCCGCCTCGCGGAAGGCCAGTTCGGCGGCGCAACGCTCGACCTCGCTCTCGGCCTCGGCTACCTGGGCGCGCTCGGCGGCATCCTCGAGCCGCACAAGCACGTCGCCCGCGGCGACCTGGTCGCCCGAACTGCGATCGATGGAGATCACCTTGCCGATGACCGGCGCGCGAACCTCGGCATACGAGGAGGTCGTCGCGTAGCCCGAGGCCGGCACGCGGCGCGGCACCTGGATGAACTGGCCGAGCGCCCAGACGCCCAGCGCCACGATGACCGTCCAGTACAGGACGCGGTTGCGCAGCGAGCGCTTCTCCTGCCGCGTGGCGGGCGGCTTCTCGCCGCGGGTGCTCCGATACTCTCCCATGTCAAGACTCCCGGTTGCCCCTGGCCTCGCCGTGGCTTCCCTGCCGGCGCTTCTCGCGCAGGTAGTCCTTGGCCAGCATGCGGATGCCCTCGCTCTCGTCCTCGTAGCGCTTCACGCAGAGGTTGCAGTCGGTGCAGGAGCGCTCGTAGCAGTTGCGGTGCACACGCGCGGGGTACATCTTGCGGAAGGCCTCGTAGCAGTCGTCGCAGCAGAAGCAGTAGCGCTCCTGCGTGGCGGCGAAAGCCACCTGCACCATGTGGAAGCCGTCGGCGTCCGGATCGCAGACCTGGCCGCACCAGCCGCAGTCGACCGTCAGGTGCTCGAACACCTCCCGGTTGCGCTGTCCGAGTTCCTCCTCGCTCCAGAGGTACTCCACCCAGCCGACCGCCTCCGGGTTCAGGCGCGCGGCGACCGCGTCGTTGCGCAGCACCAGTATGGTGCCCTCCTTCAGGATGTAGCAGCGCTCGCCCTCGATGACCTCCCCGCTGCGCGAGAGGTGCACGCGCACGCCGCCATGCCGCGGCGTGTCGTAGGCGTTCCAGCCGCAACTGTCGCAGACCGAGGCGAAGAGGTGCTGCCGCAGGTGGTCGCCGCATTGCGGGCAGCGCCCGTGCTGAATGACGTGCAGCCGCTTGAGCGAGGCCTCCGCCGCCAGACGGAGCTGGCGCTGGGCCTCGCGCGCGATCTCGCCCCCCTCGGCGCTCTCCGGCGACTCGAGGATCTGGCGGTCGATCTCCAGGCGCTCGCGCTGCTCGTCCTGCAGCACGCCTTCGCGCAGGAGCTCCTGCGCCTCGCCGGCGGCCGCCTCGCTGCCGCCGCCGGGAAGCTGTTTGCGTAGCAGTTCAAGGAGACGGGCTGAGAGCGCCATGGTCGACCTCCGTGGAAAGCAGCGGCACGCCGGCGGCGTGCAGCAGATCGAGAATCGCGAGCACCGTGTCGAGGGCCGCCTGGTTGGCGCGGCGCTCGGCCGTCGTCAGATCCTTCTGGGCGTCGAGGACGTTGCGGCTGCGCCCCTCGCCCAGGCGCATGCGCTCGGATTCCGCGTCCAGCGCGCGCCGCGCCTCGCCCACCGCGCGGTCCACGATGTCCAGCCGATCCCGCGCCGCCGCCAGCGAGGCCATAGCCTGCGCCTGCGCGGCCGCGATCTCCAGCCCGATGCGCCGCTGCTCGGCACGCGCGGCGGCGGTCTCGGCCGCCTGCGCGCGCGCCGCCGCCCGCTCGGCATCGAAGGCGAACGGCCGGCTCCAGACCAGGGCCACCTCGACGCCCGCCCGCTCGTCGGCCAGCAGGTTGTCGCGCCCCAGACCGCCGTCCTCGTCCTCGCCCTGGTAGCCGACGCCGGCCACGAGCGCAAGACTGGAGCGCATCTCCTCCTCCCGCGCCAGGCCCGTCTGCTCCGCCGCGCGCACTTGATGCCCGGCCTCGATCAATTCGGCCCGCGGCAACGCCAGGGCCATCAGGCGGGCGACATCGCCGGTGGCGCCCAGGGCGGCCCAGACGCGCAGTTCCGCCGGCCCCGCCGCCGGCAGTTCCGGCAGCCACCCCCCCAGCAGCGCCGCCAGCCCGTGGCCCGCGTTGGCCAGCGCGGCCTGCGCCTGGCGCAACTCCTCCTGGCGGAAAGCGACCTCCATCTGCGCCGTGAAGACCTGGTACTCCGCCAGCGTCTTGAGCGCCACGCGGCCCGCCGTCTCCGCGAGCAGGCGCTCGACGCGCCTGACCGACTGCTCGTACTCGCGCACGTCGGCAGCGGCATGCAGCCAGACGGCATAGCGCGCCAGCGCCTCCATCGCCACAGCCTCGCCCACGGCGCGCGCGCGCGCTTCCGCCGCACCAACGGCCGATTCGAGCGCGGCCTGCCGCAGGCGCTGGAGGCGGAAGCCCCGGTCGCGGAGCAGCGGGATCTCCATCCGCAGGCCCGCCACGCTCTGGCCCAGATCATCGAACCCGTCCGCGTCGAAGAGGCGGCGCTGTCCGGCGCCGGCTCCCAGCGTCGCTCCGGCGCGCAGAGGCACGAGCACGCCCGCCTGCAGACTGGCGGCATCGCCGGGCAGACGGGGGACAAGCGATGACTCGGGCGCGGCGGAGGGGCCCCGCGATCCGCCCGCGGCAAGCGCGGCCCGCGGCTGGTAGAAGCCCTCGTTGGCGTCGGCGCGGCCGCGTTCCGCGTCCACGCTCGAACGCGCGGCCGCCAATTGGGGGTTGTTGGTCTGAACGGCCGCCAGCACCGGCAAGGCTCCCCCGGGGAGCCATGCCTCTGCTTGCCCATGCGCCAGCAATGCCGTAACGCACCAGAAGGTTGCCATCCGGAAGACGGCAATGGTCTGCAATCTCATGTGTCGCTACAATAGGCCGGAAACGGTTACAGCTTGTCGGAAACGCGGTGAAACTACAAGCACAAACGGTGACAAGACTGAATTCGGTGTATTCGGTCAGGTAAGCCACGGGGAGTGCAGCGAGGAAGCTACGGATTGCTAGGAGAAGTCGCAGCAGCCGCCGACGAGCTCCCGCACCTTGCCGCGCAGGCCGAGATCCTCCGGCGAGCGGATGCGGGCCGTGCCGCGCAGCTTGAGCAGGCGCCCGACCGTCACCGGTCCGAGCCCGGGCACGCGGAGCAGTTGCCGCCGGTCGGCCGTGGCGACGCGCACAGGAAAGGCCTCGGGATGGCGCCGCGCCCAGGCGCGTTTGGGATCCTCCTGAAGATCGAGGTTGCCGCGCTCGTCGAAGACCAGTTCCGACGCATCGAAACCGTAGCGGCGCAGCAGGAAGTCGGCCTGGTAGAGGCGGTGCTCGCGGGTCAGCCGCGCCCCGTCCTCCCCGGCGGAGACGGCGTCGCCGGGCAGGCTGCCGTCGCCGAGCCCCTGCTGGTAGGCCGAGAAGTAGGCGCGGTCGAGCTTGAGGCGCGTGTAGAGGCCGCCGAGGTAGCGCACGATCTCGCTGTCGGTCTCGTCGGAGGCGCCGACGATGAACTGCGTGCTGGTGCGCAGTCGCGCGAAGGGCGCGCCGCGCGCGGTCTGCGCGGCGATGTACTTCAGCGGCGCGATGATGTCGCGGTCATACTGCTTGTGCCGCGACAGGCGCTCGAAATGGTGCCGGCCAGGGACCTCGATGTTGAGCGAGACCGCGCTGGCGACGCGCATGGCGGCTTCGATGGCGGCCTCCGAGGCGCCGGGAATGATCTTGAGGTGGATGTAGCCGCGGTAGCGGTACTTGCGGCGCAGCAGCGCGGCGGCGTCGATTAGGCGCGCCATGGCCTGGTCGGCCTGACCGGCGATGCCGGAGGAGAGGAAGAGGCCGATCATCCAGCGGCGGCGCAGCTCCGCGTCGAAGGCGGAGGCGATCTCGTCCGGGGTCAGCGTGCAGCGCGGCGCGTTGCCCGAACCGCGCAGCGGACAGTAGCGGCAGTCGCTGCCGCAGTTGTTGGTGACGAGCGTCTTGAAAAGGATGCCGGTGCCGCCGGACGCGCGCGGGACGGGGTAGAGCCATTGGCCCTCCGCACCGCGTCGACGGCTCTCCCGCCGGTCGCCGGTGCCGCAGGAACAGGCCAGGTCGTACTGGGAATCGGCCGCCAGCAAGCGCAGTTTGCCGAGCGTGTCCATCGGTGATTAGTATAGCAGAAACGGGGTTGGCGGCGCTCAGACCGTGGTCTTGCAGGGGGCGCCGGGCACGTCGACGACAAACCGTGGCAGCAGCAGCCCGCCGATGCTTGCGGCCAGCCCGCGCGCTAGGCGCCGCGCCCTGGCGACGGTGGTGCGGAAGTGGAGCGTCCCCGTCACCGGATCGCAGACGAAAACGTAGTAGGGCCGCACGCGGATGCGCTGCAGTCCGCGGCAGAGCGCCACGAGGGCCTCGATCGAGTCGTTGACGCCTTCCAGTAGGACGCTCTGGTTCGAGACGGGTATGCCGGCCTCGACCAGCCGCGCGCAGGCGGCGGCGCTCTCAGGCGTGATCTCGGCGGCGTGGTTGAACTGGGTATTGACCCAGACCTTGCCGGTGCGTCCGAGGCCGCGCGCCAGCGCGGGTGTCACGCGCATGGGCAGGACGCACGGCACGCGCGTGCCGATGCGCACGGCGTCGAGCTGCGGCAGGCGCGCCAGGGCACCGACCCAGCGCAGGAGGCGGGCATCGGAGAGCAGCAGCGGGTCGCCGCCCGAGAGGATCGCCTCGTGCACTCCGGGATGCGCCCGCAGGTAGGCAGTGGCGGCGCCGATGCCGGCGGCCGTGGCGGGCAGCAGCGCCGCCGCGTCGAGGCGGTTCTTGCGCGTGCAGTGGCGGCAGCGTGTGGCGCAGGCGCGCGAGACCATCAGCAGCACGCGGTCGGGAAAGCGGTGGACGAGTCCCGGCATGGGCGCCTGCGCCTCCTCCCCGAAGGGATCATCGCGCGCGTCAGAGCAGAGGCGCATCATCTCGCGCCCGTCGGGGAGCCACTGGCGCATGACGGGGTCGCGGGGGTTGCTCCAGTCGGCGAGCGCGAGGTAGTAGGGCGTGACCGCCACGGGGTAGCGCAGCGCCGCCCGCATGGCGCCCTCGTCCGGCAGCAGTCCCAGGCGCGCGAGGTCGACCGCCGAGAGACGGTTGCGCTGCTGCCAGGCGGCGTCGTCCCAGCGGCGCGGGTCGCGGCGGCTCGCCGCGACCCACGCCTTCAGGGCATCGGCCGAGGCGAAGCGTCCGGCGGCGTGTCGATCAGGCCTGGGCATCGGCGAGCAGCCACTGGATGACCTTGGCGTTGAGCAGGTCCTGGCGCATCAGATCCAGGCCGTCGCCCTCAGCGAGGCGCTCGCGCATCCTGGCGGGCGTGAGGTTCTTCTCGCCGCGCGCCGTGTAGTAGCGGGCGGCCGCGGCGATCTGCCCGTCGATCTCCGCCTCGCTCACCTCGATCTTCTCGGCGGCGGCGATGGCCGACAGGATGTAGTTGAGGCGGACACTGTTGGACGCGCCGGCCGAGGCGTTGTTCATGATCGCCTCGCGGTTCTTCTCGACATACTCGCCGACGCCCTCCTGCTGGCCCAGCTCGCCCAGCATGCGGCGCAGCAC
>CAYPJN010000153.1:0-5390 GCA_964411055.1 uncultured Lentisphaerales bacterium
ATCTACGACTCGCTGCCGACCCTGCAGAACAACCTGAAGGGCGAGAAGCGCTTCTTCAAGATCGTCTCCTGGTACGACAACGAGTGGGGCTATTCCAACCGCGTCGTCGACCTGGTGCGCTACATGGGCAAGCAGGGCGGCTGCGGCTGCTGCTGCTCGTGCGGCTGAGTTCCGAATTCATAAACTAGGAACCAGGGTTCAGGGTGCAGTAGGCGCCCTGAACCCTTTTTTGTTGACGCGGAGTCCCGCGGACGCCCGCGGAGACCGCGGACTCCAAGCGGACGGCGAATGACCGGCGAACGGAACGCCGTAACGTGGAGACCGCCGTAATAAAGGCCCATCACTCGGCCCCCGTTTCCCGCTAGCCTTCCTGCATCCGAACGGTTACCCTTTCGGCGTTGGTTTCGCGTAGTTATTTGATTACGTCTTCACGTCGGGTCCTTTCACAGGAGACTTGCACGCCTTTTACAACCAACGCGCCCATGCTGGGCGCACGCATCACATCGGAGCTCGCACCGAACCGCCCCGAGACGGAGGACTGATGAAAAGATCAACACTCAACGGAAACGACTGGTTCAGTAACGGGCAGTTTGCCGTTGGATGCAACTACTGGGCATCGCACGCCGGAACACGCATGTGGGCGGATTGGCAGCCGGATGTCGTGAAGAAAGACCTGCGCCGCCTCCGTCAGAGAGGTCTTCAGGTGTTGAGAGTCTTCCCTTATTCTCCGAACCGGTTGCGGGAGACGTTGGAGATCGCCGCGGGCTGGAATCTGAAACAAGTGCTTTACGGCAAGGCCATGAGCGATGGCCGGGGCCTTGCCGTGGAATTAGGGCCCAACGACGCCTGCGTGCTGGTCGTGGCGCGACCCAAGCGGTAGTCACGCGCGGAACGCGGAATCGCGGTTCACATTCCATACGGCAGGCGGAGGGACAAATCCTATGCCCAAAGAAAAACACTATGATTTCCGTAAACGCCTTGCCGTGGTTTATCCGCCGCGGTTGATGCCTGACGCCGAGCCGGTGAGATGCGGCGAGGTACTCGTCTCGGATGCCTGGACGATCGTCCCGGAATCGGACGATGCCGTGCTGATGCACGCTGTCTGCGACCTTCAGGACTACTTCGAGAAGAGCATGAAGGTCCGGCTGGAACTCATGGTGCCGCAGGCAGGGAGCAAAGTGGCGCCCGCCTTTACCGGTGGCGTGATCCGCGTCGGAATCGCTTCGGAGAAGGATGTGCGTACCTCACGAATCGCCGTGACGGCGGGGGAGATACGCATCACTGGTGCGACCGCGCGCGAGGCGGCGCAGGGCTGCTACAGGCTCGAGGACGCGATGAACCTGCGCGGCATGCCGGCGGTATCTGTCGGCCAAAAGACATTCACCCGTATGTTCTCGCCGCGCATGACGCATTCCGGCTGGGAGCTCGAGAAATTTCCTGACGAATATCTGGCGCACGTCGCGCACGCCGGTATGGATGCGATTGTCATCTTCATCCAAGAGTCTCCGAACATCACCCGCAACGGACCGATCGACCTCGACGCCGTCGTGAAACACGCGGCGGAGTTTGGCATCGATGTCTACGTCTATCCGCACGCGTACCAAAAGGCCGCAGAATGCCATCCGTCCGCCCCGAACGCGGCGGAGTTCTACGACAGTCTTTACGGCTCGATTGTGAAACACGCGCCGGGAATCAAGGGCCTTGTTTTCGTCGGCGAGTCATGCGCGTTTCCGTCGCGCGATCCAAATTCCAAGGGATACTGGTGGAATCCACAGCCCGGTGGAAAATACTTGAATGGTTTCTGGCCCGTCTACGACTGGCCGGAATGGCTTAGCAGGATCCGCGACACCACGCGCAGGTACAATCCGGGCCTTGAGATCCTCTTCTGGAGCTACAACTGGAACTGGGCGCCGGAGAAGGACCGCATCAACCTGCTCGAGAACATTCCAACCGACGTCACCCTTCATGTAACTTACGAAATGGGCAACACGCTGGTCGAGACATGCGGCGTGCCGATGCGCCTCGACGACTACTCCATAACGCGGCAGGGACCGAGCGACACGTTCGTATCCGAGGCGCAGGTCGCGGCGCGGCGCGGAATCAAGCTCACATCCATGACCAACACGGCCGGCATGACGTGGGACTACGGCGTCATCCCGTATATGCCCGTTCCATACCGTTGGCGCGACCGCTACCGCACGCTCCGGGATTCCAGAACGAAATTCGGGCTCGGCGGACTGATGGAGTCACACCATTATGGATTCACGCCGAGTTTCATCTCCGAGCTCGCCAAGGTCTGCTTCACCGCAGAAACGTCCGCCGACGTGGACTTTGACGCCGCCATCACGGCCATAGCCGCGCGCGATTTCGGCCGCGAGAACGTAACGGACGCACTCGCAGTATGGAAAGACTGGAGCGAATCATTTCTCTGGCATTCGACGCGCTCGTTCGATCAGTACGGCGCGCTGCGCGTCGGCCCAGCATACCCGCTGGCGCTTCCCGGCGATAAGCTTCCGGACCCGGCCTTCAAGACGGACGACTCGAGTGTGTACGTCAAGGGGTGGCGTTATGTTCACCCTTCGTTCCAAATGCCCCATGAGCATATCGCCGGGCATCTCGAGATGGCTGAAAGGGAACTCGCGCTTCTCGCATCCGGAAACGCGCGGCTTGAAAAGCTGCTCGCGAGAGTCGCGCCCGAACGGTACGACCACGCCAGACGCATGCTCGGGATCGGCGAATTCATGCACCATACGGTGCGCACCATGCGTAACGTGAAGATGTTCTACCGCGACGGACTCGTTTACCGGCGCGAGACATCGACGCCGGAGGAGAAAGAGTCTGCGCGCCGGTCGCTTCTGGCCATCATCGCCGACGAGGAGCAGAATGTCCGCGACACCATCCCGTGGGTCGAATACGACTCGCGTCTCGGCTGGGAGCCCTCGATGCTCTACACCACCGACCGTGCCGGCCTGGAGTGGAAGCTCGACACACTGCGATCGCTGGCGGCCCGCCTGATGCAGACCGGTCCACGCATGTCTGATTGAAATACACAGTCAGTCGCCGATATGCAGTACACGGCTCAGTACACATGTTCGACCTATCTTGCGGAGGGAGTCGACGGTAACACGAATAAGGATCCGAAGCTTACCGACGATTTTCTTCTCGGCATGGGGTCTTCTGCCAAGAACAGAGCGTTTGAGTGTGGCTGGATGACCGATTGGTCCGATGTCCGCGCCCTGGATCTCGCTGGAAGAAAGCGCATCCTTGGAACGCTTCCCGACATGGGTTGCTACGAGACCGTATTTAGCGGAACGACCATTTCAATACGGTAAACTAGGTCCGAGCACGGTGGAGCAGGCGCTCGCGGGCGTAGCGCACCGCGGCGAAGAGGCTCGCCGGCGAGGCGCGGCCCTGCCAGGCGATGTCGAAGGCCGTGCCGTGATCGGGCGATGTGCGGCAGAAGGGCAGCCCCAGCGTGACGTTGACGCCTTCGTCGAACGCCAGCATCTTGAAGGGAATGAGTCCCTGGTCGTGGTACATGGCGACGAAAGCGTGATAGTGCTGACGCGCGCCGTCGCGGAAGGCCGTGTCCGGCACCAGCGGCCCATCGGCCTCGATCCCCTCGTCGCGCGCGGCGTCGATCGCGGGTCGGATAGCCTGTTGCTCGGCATCGCCGAAGAGTCCACCCTCGCCCGCGTGGGGGTTGAATCCCAGCACGCCGATACGCGGCCGCGGAACCTCCGCGCTCCGCATGGCGTCGGCCACGAGCCGGATCGTCTGCAGCACGCTCTCCGTCGTCAAACGCTCGCGAACGGCGGAGAGCGCCAGGTGGATGGTGACCAGCCCGAGCGCCAGGCCGGGACTCCAGAAGAACATCCGCACCTCGTCCGTCCCCGTCAGGCGGGCCAGCATCTCGGTGTGTCCGGGGAAGGGGATCGAGGCGGCCTGCCAGGCGGCCTTGCAGATGGGCGCGGTGACGATAGCGCCGGTCAGGCCGCGGCGGGCATCCCGTACGGCGGCCTCGATCCATGCCACCGACAGGCGGCCACACTCCGCATGCGCCCGTCCCGGGTGCACCGGCTCGGAGACCGGGGTATCAATCAGCACGGGATCCGCCCCCGGCGGCAGGATTTGAGGATCAGCGGCAGGTGCCACCATGAGGCGCGTGGGCCAGGGAATTCCGGCGGCACGGGAGACATCGCGCAGAAGCCGCGCGCTCCCGTATACGACGAGACGGATTCCGTCCCACCGGGCCGTTTCGCCAAACAGGCGTAAAACCAGTTCCGGGCCGACCCCGGCGGGGTCGCCCATGGTCACACCCAGGCAGGGCTGGGAGGGGCCTGAACTGGAAGTCGCCGTCACGACGGGCGTCCGCCTACTCGACGTGCAGGACGCTGTTCAGCGTGCCGAGGCTGTTGGGCACCCAGTCCTTGCAGGCGGGATCGACGCACCAGGTCTTGTTGATGATGAACTTGTACTCATAAACGCCGGGCGCCAGGTTCATGGTCACCGTGAATCGGCCGTCGCCCTTCTTGTCCGTCAGCTTCTTGCCATCGGGGTTCCAGTTGTTGAAGTCGCCGGCCACGGCGACCGAACTGCCCGGCTCGGCATTCACGCTGAAGACGATACGCCGTGTGGGGGCCTTGGGTTTCTGAGTCGTGCTTGTCGAACTTTTCATGCGATTTTCCTTGGGCTGGGTTCCAATACTGCCGACAGGATTATACCCTTGTCAGTTGAAAGAATTCTGAACTCACGGAATGGGAAAGTCAAGCGTCTGTCACACTCAACATTCTTGCGCGACGGGGCGGCTTAGGCTAACATCAGTTCCATGCGGAAGAAGATATACCTGAGCGGGCCGATCATGGACGAGCATCCCGAGGCGGCGGCTACGTGGCGGGTGCGGGCGACCGAGGCGCTGAGCGCGGACTTCGTGCTGCTGGATCCCATGCGGCGCGACTTCAAGGACCGCGAGGTCGACAGCGCCAACGAGATCGTCGAGTTCGACCTGCAGGATGTCCGCGACGCCGACATCCTGCTGGTGAACTACAACAAGCCCTCCATCGGCACCGCAATGGAAGTCTTCTTCGCGGCCCACGACCTGGGCAAGTTCATCGTGGCGTTCTCGCCCTTCTCGTTCCAGGAGTGCTCGCCCTGGATGGTGCGCTACTGCACCAAGATCCTGCCGTCGCTGGAGAGCGCCGTGACCTACCTGCGCGAGCACTTCGTGCGGCGCGATGTAAGGTGAGCAACGCTCAGTCGTCCTTGCGCTTGCCGAGGGTCTTGTCGACCATGAAGAGACCGTTCTTGGAGTTGGCGGTCATCTCCAGCATCCAGATCACGTCGTTGTCGTTGGCCTCCTCCTCGATCTGCTCGTTGATGAACCAGACGAG
>CAYPJN010000153.1:5400-6521 GCA_964411055.1 uncultured Lentisphaerales bacterium
CCTGGATGGTGCGCTACTGCACCAAGATCCTGCCTTCGCTGGATAGCGCGGTGATATACCTGCGCGAGCACTTCGTGCGGCGGGATGTGAGGTAAGGCGGCGCTCAGTCGTCTTTGCGCTTGCCGAGGGTGCGGTCGGCCATGAAGAGGGCGCCCTTCGATCCGGCGCTCATCTCAAGCATCCAGATGATGTCCTGGTCGTTGCCTTCCTCCTCGATCTGCTCGTTGATGAACCAGACGAGCATGTTCTGCGTGGCGTAGTCCTTCTCCTCGATGGCCAGGGTGTTGAGCTCGTTGATCCAGGCCGTGACCTTCTTCTCGTGGGCCAGCGTGTCCTGGAACATATCGAGCAGGTCCTTCCATTCGGTCTTGGGCGCCTCGATGGCGGCGAGCTCGACCTTCGCGCCCTGCTCGCGCAGGTACTTGGCAAACTTCAGCGCGTGCTCCTGCTCCTCCTTGAACTGGATGTCGAGCCACTTGGCCGCGCCCTTGAAACCCTTGACCATGGCGTCTTCCGCCATGGCCAGGTACAGGAATGCCGAATAAAATTCACGGTTGATCTGCGTGTTGATCGCCTGGGCCATCTTCTTGCTAATCATGGTTTTGTGCTCTCGCTTTCCACCTGCCGGTGACGATGCAATCGCGCATGCCCGGCAAGTGGGGCCAGTATACCAGACCGTGCCGGCGTTGTCAGTCGTATTTACCTTGGCCGTTGACGGCGGGGGATCAGGGCACTATCATACTCCCCATGGCAAACCCATCGGTCTGCCTCATTCAGGAGATCACGCATGTCCCGTATCTACAATTTCAGCGCCGGCCCCGCCGTCCTGCCGCTCGAAGTCCTTCAAGAGGCGCAGGCCGACCTGGTCGAATACCGGGGCGCGGGCATGTCTGTGATGGAAATGTCCCATCGCGGCAAGGCTTATCTGGCGATTCAGGAAGAGGCCGGGGCCAACATCCGCGAGTTGATGGGCCTCTCGTCGGACTACGAGGTGCTGTTCCTCCAAGGCGGCGCCAGTATGCAATTCTCGATGGTGCCGATGAACTTTCTCGGCCGCGATGCCGTTGCCGACTACGTCGCCGCCGGCAGTTGGGGCGCCAAGGCCGCCAAGGAGGCCCGTT
>CAYPJN010000154.1:0-6518 GCA_964411055.1 uncultured Lentisphaerales bacterium
CGAAGCGCTCCGGATGGCGCTGGGGTTCAGGCCGGCCTTGAAGGCCTGCGCCTTCAGCGTGCCGGGGACGGGTACCGTCACCTGCCCGCCCGAGGCCACCACGGCGTTAGTCTCCGTCGGGTCGATGCCGTTGGTCGTGTAGCGGATCGTCGCGCCGGGCGTCGCGCAGGTCACGGTCACCTGCACGCTGTCGCCCGCATGTGTTCCGCCGTCGGGGTTGAACGCGGGCGTCGCCACGGTCCAGTAGGCGTGGAGCGTGTGGTTCGAGACCGTGGTCACGACCGTGGCTTCGGTCACCTGCGTCCCGGTGCCGCCCGTGCCGGTCCACCATCCGGCAAACGGCTGGTTGGTCCACACGGGTACGGGCAGGCTGCCGTAGGCGTTGTTGACGGTCACGGCCTGGTTGGCGGGGGTGACGGTTCCGGGCGCCGGATCGAAGGCCACGGTGCAGGTCAACCGGGTATACGAAGCGCTCTGGATAGCGCTCGGGTTCATGCCGTCCTTGTAGGCACGTGCCTTCAGGGTGCCGGGGACGGGCACCGTCACCTGGGCGCCCGAGGCCACGGAGGGGCTCGCCGCCGTCGGCTCGACGCCGTTGGTCGTGAAGTGGATCGTCGCGTCGGTCGTCGTGCAGGTGATCGTCACCTGGCCGCTGGCATTCGAGAAGGTGCCGCCGGCGGGAATGAACTCCGGGGTGGCGACCGTGTTGGCCGCCGTGTAGTCGGCGCGCTTGACGGCGCTCGTGTTCATGCCGTCCTTGTAGGCCCGGGCCTTCAGCGTGCCGGGGACGGGCACCGTCACCTGGGCGCCGGAGACCACCGTCGGACTGGAGGTGGTCGGGTCGATGCCGTTGGTCGTGAAGTAGATCGTCGCGCCGGGCGTCGCGCAGGTGACCGTCACCTGGACGCTGGATCCCGGGAAGGGGCCGCCGTCGGGGTTGAACACGGGTGCCGCCACGGTGTCGAAGGCGGTCCAGGCGGCATAGAGCACCACGACGGCCCCTTGCGTGGAAGCGAGATTGACGACCACCTGTCCGTCGGCGTAGACGGCCGGGCCGGCGGCGGAGGTTGCCCAGCCCGCGAAGGCGAAGCCGGCACGGATGAATCCATTGGCCGGCAGGGCCTGGGCCGCGTCATACGTGTTGGTGGTGGACGGGGTAGAGCCGCCCGTGCTGCCGTTGCCGTTGAAGCTGACGGTATACTTGTTGGCCGTCCATGCGGCGCCCAGCGTGTGGTTCGTGTAAATGGTCACGATCGTGCCGGCCGTGACGGGCGTCCCGCCCGCGCCCGGCCCCAGCCGCCATCCGCCAAAGGTGTAGCCGGTCCGCTGAGCAAAAGGCAGGCTCCCGTAGGGCTCGCCGACGATGACGGTCATGCTGCCCGGGTCGACGGTTCCGGCTCCCGGGTCGAAGGTCGCCACGCAGGTCATGCGGGCATACGCGGCGCTCCGGATGGCGCTGGGGTTCATGCCGTCCTTGAAGGCCCGGGCCTTGAGCGTCGCGGGAACGGGAACCGCGACTTGGGCGCCCGAGGCCACCGCCGGACTGGAGGTGGTCGGATCGCTGCCGTTGGTAGTGTAGCGGATCGTGGCGCCGGGCGTGGCGCAGGTCACCGTAACGTTCACGGTGCCGGTGTTGAAAACGCCGCCATCCGGATCGAGGACGGGGGTCTCGACGGTGATTTCCGCAAGCTGGCCGAACCGCTGCCAGGCGCCCGTGCGCATGTTCACCGCCCACTGCACATCGGTCACATTGAACCAGTACCAGGCATTCTGGTTCTGGCTGAAGGCATACGGCCAGCGGTAGAAGGCCCAGCCCGCCGCGAGTCCGCTCGACGCCATCAGGCTCCAGCCGGCGGCCGGCGGATATCCGAAGACCCACTGCGTATCGGCGGTGTTGAACCAGTGCCAGTCGCCCAGGACAGCCTCGTAGGCCCACGGCCATTCCATGAAGACCCAGCCATCAGGCAGCCAGGTCAGCCCCGTCTGGCCCGTCGTCACGACCGTCCGGAACCCGAGATCCTCGTCCGTGGAATCGGGGCCGAAGCTGTCAACGAAGGCCACGCGGCAGCGGTCGGCGCCGAGGAACCAGCTTCCTCCGCGCACCATGCGTTCCTCGCGGCTGCCATTCAGCAGCCCGTCTTGGCACCATTCGCGCACGTTGCCCGCCAGGTCGTACAGGCCGTAGCCGTTCGCGGCAAAGGACCCCCCGGGGCTGGTGTAGGGTAAGTCGCCCATCGCATAGAACGGGTGGAACCCCTGGGACTCGCTGGTGTCGTAGCTGTAGTAGCCGCTGTCGCTGAAATAGTTGGCCCGGGCGTGCTGGATCAGGTCCGTCTGGCTCCAGGGGAAGCGGTGCCCGACCGCGCCGCCACGCGCTGCATACTCCCATTGGCTGCCGGTGGGCAGACGGTAGCCGGTGGCCGCCGTCTTGACGTGCAGCACGGACTGGGCGGGACGCGCCCTGCAGACCGCCGTCAGCGCCGCGTCCGTGTAGTAGGCCGGCTGGCGTTCCTCGCGCTCGCTGCGCGCGTTGCACCAGACGATGCAGTCCCACCAGCTTACCATCTGCACGGGATGGTTCGGGGACTTTCCGGCGCCGGCGTTCGCGAAGGTGTAGCCGTTGGCGCGGCCCCAGTCGCGGATCTCGTCCCACAGGGCCTTGGACACCTCGTGCCGATCAATGAAGAACGGCTCCAGGACGAGGCTGTATGGCCCGTTGTCGGGATCCGTTCCCGCGTTCGTCCCGCCGGGAACCAGCGCCATGTCCGCGGGCGAGGAGGCCTGGCCGAATCGCGACCATACCGCCCCGCGCATGTTGACCACCCATTGCTCGTCCGCCTCGTTGATCCAGAACCAGGCGCCATCCTCCGGCTCGTAGAAATAGGGCCAGTCGCAGAAGGCCCAGCCCGAGGCGAGTCCACTCTGCGCCATCAGGCTCCAGCCGTCGGCGGGCGGATTGCCATACACCCACTGGGTGTCGTCGGGCTTGAACCAGTACCACTCCTCCGTGGCCTGTTCAAGCGCCCATGGCCAGTCAAGGAAGACCCACCCCGACGGACGCCAGGCCCATGCGGATTGGGCCAGAATCATGACCAGTGCCGCGCATGTCAAGAACCGTCGCATAACCATTTCCTCGCCGCGATGAACACGCCAATCACCAAGCATGGCCGCCGCTTACGCTTCTGCAAGCGCCGTTCAGCAGGCAAGTCCGGCGGCAGCACATGACCCATCCAGATTATGTTGCGCCTGCCTCCGCCAGATTGCAAGCCAATAATCCGCCTTGGCACCGGCGGCACTGACGGTGTCGGCGCCCTCCAGCGGCAAGAACTGGCGGAGGGAGTGGGATTCGAACCCACGGTACCTTGCGGCACGCCGGTTTTCAAGACCGGTGCTTTCAACCACTCAGCCATCCCTCCAGTCTTCCGCCGCTCCGCGGCGGCAGCGGGGAAAGCATACGCCAGGCGCGGCACGGGAGCAAGGCGCAATCGTCCGCTTTGACTTCCGGGCCTCGTTCTGGCATCCTGTCTCGAGGCGTTCACGCGTCCAGGAAAGAACCATGATTGTCGAGCGCGACCATATCGGCATCTTCGGCAAGATGAATGCGGGCAAGAGCAGCATCATGAACCTGCTCACCCAGCAGACGACGTCGATCGTCGACCCGACGCCGGGAACCACCGCCGACACGAAGGTCGCGCTCCAGGAAATCCACGGCCTGGGGCCGGTCAAGCTCTTCGACACCGCCGGCCTCGACGAGGAGACCGAACTGGGCCGGAAGAAGCGCGACAAGGTCCTCGACGACCTCAAGGCCTGCGACCTCGTGCTGCTGGTGATCGATCCCGCCACGCGGACGTTCGCCGCAGAGGCCACGGTCCTCGAGCGCGCCCGCGAGCTGGACAAGCCCCTGCTGGCGCTCTACAACCTCTTCTCGCCCGAGGCGGCGGAGGGGATCGGCGCCGTCGAGGCGGCCCTGCCGCTCCTGAAGTTCCACCCCAGACACCTCCTCTCAGCTGCCGACCCCGCCTGCCGGCAGCCGCTGCTGGCGTTCATCCTGGCCCACTACACGCCGCGCCGCGTGACGACCGAGCTGCTGCCCTTCGCCGAACGCGACGCCTTCTTCGTGCTGAACATCCCGATGGACGAGCAGACGCCGTCCGGGCGCCTGCTCCGCCCACAGGAGATGGCGCACGAGTACCTCGTGCGGCACTGGGCCTGGCCGGTCTCCTACCGCATGAACCTGGCCCGCGCCCGCGGGGGCGACGAGGGCGAACGGCGCCGGTTCGAGGCCTTCCTGGGCGGCCTCGGCCGTCGTCCGCGGGCGATCATCACCGACTCGCAGGCCATGGACCTGATGCACCGCTGGACGCCGGACGACGTGCTGCTGACGACCTTCTCGGTCATGATGATCAACTACACCAGCCAGGGACGGCTGGCGGCCTTCGTCCGCGGCCTCGAGGCGCTGGACCGGCTCCAGGACGGCGACCGCGTTCTGATCGCCGAGGCGTGCAACCACTCGCGCATCGCCGAGGACATCGGCACCGTGCAGATTCCCGCCCTCATCCGCCGCCGCTGGCCCGGCGTCACCGTGGAGCACAACTTCGGGCGCGAATTCCAGGAGAACCGGGCACTGCAGTCCTACCGGCTCGTCATCCATTGCGGCGGCTGCATGATCACCCCCCAGAAGCTCCAGGCGCGCATCCGCGATCTCGACGCCACCGGTGTGCCCTACACGAATTACGGGCTCTTCCTGGCCTACGCGCAGGGACGCGAGGCGCTGCGCAAGGTGCTGCGTCCCTGGGGGCTCGACCTGCCCCCGGGCTGAGGCCGCCCGCTATTTCCCGACGCAGAAGCGGCTGAATACGGCGTCGAGCAGATCCTCCGACCAGACGCCGCCGGTGATGCGCGCCAGCGCCAGGGCCGCCTCGCGCAGACGCTGGGCGGCCAGCACGAGACCGTCCGCCGCGCCGCCCAGCAGCCGGCGCGCCTCGCCGATCTCATCCACCGCGCGCTCCAGCTCCTCGCGGTGCCGCGCCGCGACTTCTGCCCCCATCGCCGCGGCACCCTGCAGGCCGAGCCGGCCGGCCAGCGCCGCGCGCAGATCCGCCAGACCGTGCCCCTCCCGCGCGGAGATCGCCACCGCCTGCCAGCCGGCCAGCGCCCCGCGGTCGAGCAGCGGCGGCAGGTCCGACTTGTTGACCGCCAGCAGCGTGCGCGCCGGCGACAGCCGGGCAAGCTGGCGCCGATCCTCCACGTCGAGCTTGCGCGAACCGTCCAGCAGATGGAGGTTGAGGTCGGCCTGCTCGACGAGCGCGCCGGCCCGCGCGACACCCTCCGCCTCGATGGCGCAGGCCGTCTCGCGCAACCCCGCCGTGTCGACCAGGCGCACCAGGAACCCCTCCAGAACCAGGTTTTCCTCGATGGAATCGCGCGTGGTTCCCGGCTGTTCCGAGACGATGGCGCGGTTGCGGCCCAGCAGGGCGTTGAGCAACGAAGACTTGCCAACGTTGGGACGACCGCTGATGACGACCAGCGCGCCGTCGCGCAGCAGGTGGCCGGCGTGCCAGGAGCGGATCAGTTCCTGGAGCGGTTTCAGCAGCCGCGCGAGCCGGGCATCGGCCTCGCGCATGAAACCGTCCGGAACCTCCTCCTCGGAGAAATCGAGCAGCGCCTCGAGATCGGCGACGATCGCGGCGAGCGTGGCGTAGTGCGCCCGGATCTCGCTGCCGAGGCGTCCATCCAGCTGGGCGCGCGCGGCCTGCGCGGCACGGTCGGTTCGCGCCTGGATCAGGTCCAGCACGGCCTCGGCCTGGGTCAGGTCGAGGCGTCCATTGAGGAAGGCGCGCCGGGTGAACTCGCCGGGCGGCGCGAGACGCGCGCCGGCGGCGAGGACCGCCTCCAGCAGGCGGCGCGACGCGACGCTGCCGCCGTGGCCCTGCAGCTCGACCACGTCCTCCCCGGTGTAGCTGCGCGGGGCGCGGAAGACGAGCAGCAGGCCGTCGTCCAGCGCCTCGCCGCTGTGCGGATGCGCGAAACGGACATGGAGCGCGCGGCCGGCCGCCGCGGCCCAGTCCGGCAGGGGTTCCGGCGGCCGCGCCACGCGGGCGGCGATGGCCCAGGCGTCCGGCCCCGAGAGGCGCACGATGGCGATGCCCGCGGGGCCGGGGGCCGTGGCCACGGCGGCGATGGTCTCGCCGGCCGCGTGCGGTCGTGCGCTCACTTCGCTCCGGCCTGCAACTCCGTCAGCCATGCCAGCACCTGCTGGATATGCGTGTCCCAGAAGGCCCAGTTGTGGCTGCCGGGCGCCTCGCGGTAGACGAGGTCGAGCCCCAGCCCGAGGGCCTGGTCGCGGAAAGCGCGGTTGTCTTCGAGCAGGAAATCCTCGGTGCCGCAGCACTGGAAGAGGCGCGGACGCGGCTGTGCGGGGCCGTCGGCGATGCGCCGGGCAAGGAACATCAGGTCGTCCGGGGTGCCGGCCGGCGAGCCACCGAAGATCAGTTCCATGTCGCCGATGCGCTCGCCGC
>CAYPJN010000155.1:0-4334 GCA_964411055.1 uncultured Lentisphaerales bacterium
ATCTTTTTTTAGGTTGGGGTATAGTAAGTTGAAGTTTTGGGGATCTGTATTGTATGTTATGTGGAAGATTGGTATTTTTATTGTGGAGCAGCGGGTCGCGGATGCCCGTCTGCAGGGCGCGGCACTCGGAGGATGCCACGCTTTCGCCGGGCCCGATGGTCATGCCGAGGCGTTCCCCGGCGGCGATAGCCACCGGCGCCATCGCCAGGCGCGCGGCCGCGCCGCGCGGTAGCGCGGCGCAGGCCCCGAGGACGTGCAGGCCGGGGAAGGAGGTGCGGAAGGCGGCGGGATCGTCCGTCCCGGCGTCCAAGCCTGTGCCGGGATCCACGGCGTCGGGGAGCAGCCAGTCGGCGCGGTCGCTGCTCCAGCGGATCCCGGGATCCCAGGTGCGGTCGCGCAGGATCTGCTCGGCCGCGGCCACGGCTTCGGGCGAGAAGGCCGGCAGCGGCAGCGCGATCCGGTGGCGGAAAGCCCGGCATACGACTTCCTGTCCGCCGCAGGGAAAGCGTACCTCGCCCAGCGGCTCGGTAAGCAGGCGGCCGCAGGCTCCGGTGTCCGGCGCGCCGGAAGCATCGGCGGACGCGCCGCCGCCGATGACCACGCGGGAGAATTCGACCGTGCCGTCGGCGGGCCAGGGGGTAAAGGGCACGCCGGCCAGGCGGGCGCAGAGGGCCGCCGGGGTGGCGTCGATCACCTGACGCGCGGTGACCGCGAAGGGGCCGTTGGCGCTGGTGAAGAGCACACCCGCGAGGCGTCCGGCACCGTCGACCAGCAGATCGGCGGGGACGCAGCCGAAGCGGAAGACCACGCCGGTCTCCAGCAGCGCCTCGTCGAGGAGGCGCTTGACGGTCATGGGGGTGACGAAGGTAAGGCGCCGGCCGTCGTCCGCGGTGTAGAGCGCGCGGGCGAGTTCCGTGTCCAGCGGCACGTCGTCCGCCAGCCAGAGACGGCCCGTGGCGCAGAGATCCTCGCCCAGGTAGGACTCCGCGGCTCCCAGGAAGACCGCGCGCCCCTGGCGGGCCGCTGCCGCGGCGGCCGCGACGCCGCCGCTGGCGCCGCCCACGACGATCAGATCGGCCCGAGCGAAAACAGGTACTTGATGCTGCATGAACGCCTTCCTTGTCAGGCAAGAAAGTATGGACTGCCCGGCGGAGCTTTGCAAGAGCCTTGTCTATGTCAGCCTTGTCGGGCGATTTGCAGGCGATTTGCATGGATAGATGAGCTTTTTAACGTCCAGGTCCATCTGCTATCATCCCTTTCATGAAACACGTGACAATCCAGCAGGCGGCGGAGGGGATCCGCGAGAGCGGCATCATTGCCGTGGCCCGCGGGCGATTTGAAGCGGCGGCGCTGTTGGACATGGCCGAGATCCTGCGCCAGGCCGGCATCACGGCCATGGAGGTGACCCTCAACAGTCCCGACGCGCCGGCCCTCATCCGGCGGCTGGCGGACGCCATGGGCGCCCGCATGCTGATCGGCGCGGGCACGGTGCTCACAGCGGAACAGGCCGAAGCGGCGGTCGCCGCCGGCGCGCAGTTCCTGGTCGCGCCGGACTTCAGTCCCTCCGTCGTGGAGCAGGCGCGCCGGGCGCGCGTGCTGCACGTGCCGGGCGTACTCTCGCCGACCGAGGTCGGCCAGGCCGCCGCCGCCGGCTGCCGGTTGCTGAAGCTCTTTCCCGCCCAGACGCTCGGGCCGGACTACCTCAAGGCGCTGCGCGCGCCCTTCGACCAGCTCGATTTCATGCCCACCGGCGGCGTCTCGGCGGAAACGATCCCCGCCTGGCGGCGCGCGGGCGCCGTGGCCGTGGCCGCGGGCTCGACGCTGCTAGCACCCGGACTGCCCCCCGGCGAGCTGCGGCCGCGCGCTGAGGCCATGCGCCGCGCCTGGAACGGAGCCTGCCCGTGAACCGCGCCCCCACCTACGACCTGACCACCCTCGGCGAGACGATGCTGCGCATCAGTGTGCCGCCGGGTGTCGCGCTGGAGACGGCCGGCGGCGCCGCGCTGCATGCCGGCGGCGCCGAGAGCAACGTCGCCTGCGCGCTGGCCCGCCTGGGACGGCGCGTGGCGTGGGCCAGCCGCCTGCCGGACCTGCCCACCGGACATTTCATCGCCAACGCGCTGCGGCAGTGCGGGGTCGACCTCTCGCTGGTGGAGTGGTGCCCAGCGGGACGCGTCGGCGCCTACTATGTCGAGCTTCGCCTCCCGCCCTCGCCCGTGCGCGTCACCTACGACCGCGCCGATTCCTGCGCGGCGGGCCTGGAACCCGGCCGCCTGCCGCTCGACGCCCTGCTCGCCACCCGCCTTTTGCACCTGACCGGCATCACCCCGGCCCTCTCCGGAAGCTGCCTCCAGGCGGTGGAACGGCTCTGCGGCGAGGCGCGCGCGCGCGGCGTGCCGTTCAGCTTCGATATCAACTACCGCCGCAAGCTCTGGTCGCCGGAAGCGGCACGCCGCACGCTGCCGCCGCTTGCCCGCGGCGCGGCGCTGCTCTTCGCGGGGGTGGCCGACGCCGCCGAGGTCTTCGGTTTCGAAGGCGAGCCGCCGGAAGTGGCCGCGGCGCTGCGCGACGCGTTCGAGGCGCGGCAGGTGGTGCTGAGCGTCGGCGGGGAGGGTGTGGTGGCCTGGGACGGCCGGAACCTGCTGCGTCAGACGGCCCAGGACACGGCCGTCATCGACCGCATCGGGGCGGGCGACGCGCTGGCCGCGGGGGTCATCCACGGCTGGCTCGGCGGCGACTTCGCGGCCGGACTGCGCTATGGCCAGGCGCTGGCCGCGCTGGCGCTCCGCACGCAGGGGGATATCGTGGCCGTGTCGCCCGCCGAGCTCGACGAACTGGTCGCCGGCGGCGGACCGCGCCCGCAGCGGTAGGCCGCCCGCGGCGGCCTAAACCGGCGGTTGCGGCGGCGCCGCGACGATGCCCGCAGCCAGCCGCTGGCGCAGCGCCTCGAAGAGCAGGATGGTCGTAGCGGCCGAGACATTGAGCGAGTCGGCCAGCCCCATCATCGGGATGCGCACCCGCAAATCGGCGGAATCGAGCCACGCCGGCGTCAGCCCGTACTGCTCGGCGCCGACGACGATGGCGACGTTGCCGGTGAGGTCGACCTCGGTATGCAGGCGTTCGGCATGCGGCGTGGCCGCCAGCACCGAAAAGCCGCGTTCGCGCAGCCAGGCGCGCAGCGCAGCGCCCCCGGCCTCCACCACCGGTATCGAGAAGAGCGTGCCCGTCGAGGCGCGCACGACGTTGGGGTTGCAGGGGTCGGTGCAGCGGTCGCAGACGATCACCGCGGCGGCGCCGGCGGCGTCCGCCGCGCGCAGCATGGTGCCGAGGTTGCCGGGTTTTTCGATGTGCTCGGCCACCAGCAGCAGGGCGCGCGGCGGCAGGACGAGATCCGCGAGCGCGCGGCGCGGCTGCGGACCGACCGCCAGCAGCCCCTCGGGGCGCTCGCGGTAGGCCATCTTCAGGAAGACCGGCGCCGAACAGGCGAGTATCTCGGCGCCGGCGGCGCGCGCCTGCTCGATCAACGCCGGCTCGTTCGTGCCCTTGAGGTAGAGCTCTTCGCAGTAAAAGAGCTGGGTAGGCCGGTAGCCCTGGTCGAGGGCACGCTTGATCTCGCGGTAGCCCTCCACCAGCATGAGGTTCAGCTCGTCGCGGTGCGAGCGCTGGCGCAGCTTGACGGCCGTCTTGACCTTCGGGTTGGTTAGACTCGAGATCAGCATGTCGCTGGCGGACACGGCGGCTACTGCTGCACGATGGTGGCCTGGCCGGGCGCGATGGCCGACGACTGGCCGCCGGCGCTCACCGCGTAGCACATGACCTTCTGTGTCACGCCCCTGGTCAGGGCGCGGTAGACGACGCGCTCGCCGACAGTGGATGAGAGCACCCCGTTGGCATTGCCCGCGGTCACGGAGCTGTTGGTCCCGCCCGAGGCCTCGCCGAGCGACCAGCGGTAGGTGTGCCAGCCCGAGGCCGTCAGGGTCACCGTCTGGCCCACACCCAGGCGGACATAGTCGGGCGAGATCGAGACCGATACCTCCTCGGTCGACTCGCACCCCGCCGACCCCAGCATGGCGGCCAGCAGGGGGAGGGCGGCCAGCAAGGCCGCGGCCGCGTAGTTTCTCTTTTTCATGGTGGAAGGTAATGGTATAGTGTACGTCCGAACCCTGTCAAGGGCAGCTATTCCCAAGGGATCTTGTGGCGATCAAATTGAGAATTGCTGGCCAGAAGTCCACGGGAGCGATTTCCATGTCAAGAACGCCTGTCAGACTGTTGCCGGGGCTAAAGCCCCTGGTTGGCTTCTGCCAGCAGGGATGGCTGATGGTTTCCCCGCGCAG
>CAYPJN010000155.1:4344-6508 GCA_964411055.1 uncultured Lentisphaerales bacterium
AGGCCAATCTGGAAATCAGGAAAGCCGGAAGGGACGTGTTGGACTCAGGCTCTTCCTGATTTCCTGTTTTCCAGATTCAAGAAGAACGGGGAAGCGCGCCTCAATCACCCGATCCTGAAATCGGCGTGCCTCCTGCTGGCACTGGCGACGGCCCTGCGCGCGGCCGCCGCGACGAATGCACCGGCGCCGCTGGTGCTGGACGGCATCGCCGCCGAGGTCGGCGGGGCGCGCATCACCATCGCCGAGGCGATGGAAATGGCGCGCGAGCTGGCGGCGGCACGCAAGCAGTCGGGCGCCGAGGCGGTCGGCGACCTGCGCGCGCTCTATACCGAGGCGCAGGAGCAGCTCGTGGCGCGCCAGCTCGTCCTGCAGGCCTACGCGGCGCAGGAGCAGAAGCTGCCCGCCTGGGCCATCGACCGCCGTGTCGAGAGCGTCATCGACGAGCGTTTCGGCGGCGACCGCTCGCGGCTGGTCTCGATGCTCAACCAGCAGGGACTCGGCTACGACGCCTGGCGCAAGCGGCTGGAGGAGGAGATGGTGATCGCCACGATGCACCAGCAGTTTGTCGACCAGCACGTCGCCGTCGCGCCCGCCGAGATCCGCGCCTTCTACGCCACCAACGCCGCGGCCTTCGCCGTGGAGGGCCCCGTGCGCGCGGGGCTGATCCTGCTGGCGCGGCAGGAGGGCGAGTCGGAGGCGGCGGCGCTCGGCCGCGCCCGCGAAGTGCTCGGCCGCCTGCGCGCGGGCCAGGACTTCCGCGCCGTCGCCCGCTCGATCTCGGCGGAGTCGCATGCGCGGCAGGGCGGCGACTGGGGCTATGTCGATCCCGCCGAGGTTTTCCGCAAGGAGCTCGCCGACGCGCTGGGCGGTCTGAAAATTGGCGAGGTCAGCGAGCCGGTAGAGACTGAGACCGGCATCTACCTCGTTACGAAGTTCGACGAGCGGATCGACCGCGTCATGCCGCTGAAGACCGCCTGGCCGGAGATCGAGGCGTACCTGCGCCGCGTGCAGGCCGAGGCGCGCCGCGCCGCCTGGATCGAGAGCCTGAAGCGCAGGACCACCGTGCGCTGCTTCCCGCTGCCCTGAGCCATGGATCCAACCCGCCCCTCAGAAGTCAAGGCCTGGTGCCTCGCGCGCGGGTTCCACCCGAACCGCACTCTGGGCCAGAATTTCCTCGTCGACCGCCACATCCTCGAGGCCATCGTGTCCGCCGCCGCGCTGCCGCCCGGGGCCGCCGTGCTGGAGGTCGGACCCGGGCTCGGCGCCGTGACGCAGGCGCTGCTGGATGCTTCGGCGCGCGTGACGGCGGTCGAGAAGGATCACCGCCTGGCGGACTGGCTGCGCCGGACGCTCGGCACGGAGCCGCGCTTCACGCTGATCGAGGGCGACATGCTGGAGGTGCCGCTCGACGGGCTGCTGGCCGATACCGCCGCCGGCCGTCCGCGCTTCGACGCCTGCGTCTCGAACCTGCCCTACGCCTCGGGCACGCGCATCCTGCTGGAGCTGTGCCGCCATCCCCTCTGTCCTGGCACGCTGGCCGTCACGGTACAGCGCGAGGTGGCCGAGCGGCTGGCCGCCGGCCCCCGCGCGCCGGCGCGCGGCCAGGCGGGCGTCTGGGTGCAGCAGGACTTCGACGTCACCCTCCTGCGCACGATCAAGCCCGCCTGCTTCTGGCCGCGGCCGGAAGTCGCCTCGTCGCTGGTGTGCCTCGCGCGGCACCGCCGCCACCCGCTGACCCCCGCCGAGCGCCGCATGTTCGACGAGCTGACGCGCCACGCCTTCATGCACCGCCGCAAGCAGATGGTCGCGCTGCTGCGGCTGGCGCCGCCCGCGCTGGGCCTCGTACCCGACGCCATCGGCCCGCTCCTGGCGCAGGCGGACGTCGATCCTGCCAGCCGCGCCGAAACACTCTCCAACGCGCAGTGGACGGCGCTGGCGCGCGCGCTGGCGACCGCCCCCACGGAGGAATCGTGATGTCCGCCGCGCGCGAAGACCTGACCCCCATGATGCGCCAGTACCGGCGCATCCGCGAGTCGCTCCCGCCCGACGTGCTGCTGCTCTTCCGCATGGGCGACTTCTACGAGATGTTCTTCGAGGACGCGCAGGCGGCGGCCCCCGTGCTGGGCGTGGCCCTGACGCACCGCGCCGGGTCGCCGATGTGCGG
>CAYPJN010000156.1:0-4898 GCA_964411055.1 uncultured Lentisphaerales bacterium
CCCCCTGCCACGCCGTGGCCGTCCGCAAGCTGATGATGGACGAGGCCTTCGCCGACATCGGCTCGCGGATCGCGCTGGTCATCAGCAACATCTGCGGCGCGCACTGGTCGACGCACGGCACCGAGTGGCTGATCCGCGAGAAGCTTGGTCTCCGGATCGAGGACGTCGCCGGCATCACCTACCGCGCGCGGCCCTTCCCCGGCGATTTCCAGGTCCGGCTGCGCGACGGCACGGTCAAGGTGGCGCCCTTCGTCAACCACTTCCTCTCGTTGCTGGCGCAGTTCACGCCCGAGGAGTGCCGCTACTGCCTGGAGAAGGTGGCGCTCTCCGGCGATATCGTCGTGGGCGACACCTGGCACCATCCGCGGCTCTGCCCGAGCCTGCTCGGCACGTACACCCAGGCGGACGCCGACCGCGACGCGAGCATCGCCAGCGCGCTGCGCGGGGCGACGATGGTCGTCGTCCGCAGCGAGCGCGGCCAGGCTTTCGTGGACCGGGCGGCGGCGGCGCAGCGCATCACGCTATTCCCGAACAGCCGCGAGGAGGGCGTGGCGTTCGTGCGCAACGTCACGGTACTGGGCAAGCCCGTGGCCAACGGGCCGGTGATCGCCGCCCGCGAGCGCCGCGGCCAGCCGACGCGCCGTTTCCTCCGCGACTGAGCGCGACGCCGCTCAGTCATTATCGTCGATGACGTCGGCGTCCGCCGCCAAGCGGGCCGGCCCGCCGGCCATGGCGACGATCTGGTCGCCGTCGGGCTGGCTGCGCGCCAGGTAGGCCTCGCTGCGGTAGGTGCGCAGGTCGTTGAGCTCGCGAAGCAGGCGGCTCATCGCCTCCGCCGCCGCGTGCGAGAGTTCCAGCAGATCCTTGCGTCGCCGCGTGTCTTCGTCCCCCAGGCGCAGCAGCAGTTCCATGCTGTTGAGCAGCACGGTCGAAGGCTGTCCCAGATGGTGGCAGATGCTCCCGATGCTCGCCATCATCACGCGGTTGCGCTCTACCTTCTGCTCGGCCTCCGCCGCCCGCAGGCGGTCGGTCATGTCGTTAAGCGAGAGCACGGCCCCGATCAGGTCGCCGTCGCTGTTGAAATTGCCCGCCGCATCGCATTCGGCGACCACGCGGACGCCATTCTCCCGCACGCATTCCACCCGTTCGTTCCATGAACGTCCTTCGGAGACCGCCTGCAGCAGGCGCTGGGCGGCGCCGGGATCCGAGAGAAGCTGCGCCAGGCTGGCTCCCGTGAGCGATTCATCCGCCGCGCGACCGAATAGCCGGCAGAAGGCGGGGTTGTCGTAGACCAGCGTGCCCTCCATGTCGATCACGGCGATGCCGGAGGGCGATGTGCGCATGGCGACATCGACCATCTGCAGCCGGTCCTCGGTCTCCTTGCGCCACGTTATGTCGTGCATGAAGAAGCAGAGATGGCGTACCGGCCCGGTGGCGGCGAGGTGGACGGCGATCTCCGCCGGGAAGAACTCGCCCGAACTCCTCCGGCACCAGGCGTGGATGCGCACGAAGCGCTCGGTCGCCAGAGTCTTGCGCAGGTGCTCCAGCATCGTGCCGTCGGCACCCGAGATGATGTCGAGCATATTGAGCCCGACCGGTGTCTCGCCCTCGCCCACCAGGTATTCGGACGCCCGCAGGTTGCCCGAGAGGATATCGCCGCGCAGGTTGGCGATCAGCATGGCGTCATAGGCGTGCTCGTAGAGATGGCGCAACATTTCGGGCGCCAGGTCGAGGCCGTTGCGGTCGGCCAACCTGGCCGGGGACGCGGGCGCCGGCGGAAGGTAGAAGGCCTCGCTGTTGGGCAGGATGTCGAGCCGCATCGTCTTGGATCCCACCCGCCTCAGTGGCACGACGGTTGGCGCCGCCGAGGGGCTGGCGTCGGGTATGGGATCCGCCTGCTGTGTGCTGACTGACATCGTGGCTCCCCATGCTTTGCTCATGGAACGGCATGGCTCGTCCGGCCGCCCGCGTCGCCTGCGGCAAGCGGCATGCCGTGCCATCCGGGAATGCGCCGCATTTGACAGGCGACAGTATTGTTCTCCGTGGCGCAAAACGCAACCACAAAACAGCGGATGGACTCGCTGTGTTCTGGTGATGGCCTAGCGGAAGGCGGGCTTCATGCCGTTGGCGGCGGCGAAAAGCGCACTCTTTGGTGGATCAGTCTTTTCCGCGGAGCTGAAAGCGGAGATCGTCCTTCTTCTCAAGCGTCAGCGGATAGTCGCCGAGGTGCTCAAGTCTGAAACCGTTCTTCTTGTAGGTTTCGTAGTCGAAGGCATCGAGCTCGTCGATGGCGAGTTTGTGGAACTCGTAGAAGTTGTGCCACCACTCGTATCCGGAACCCAACGACGCGCCGAGGTAGGCGTCAGCGATGTCGCATGCCATTGCGGGAGCGACGTAGAAGGCGCCCATGGCGAGAACGTTGACACCGTTGCCGGTAATGGCGCGCAGGGCGGCCGGAACACTCTCGACAACCCCTGCATGCACGCGCGGGCACTTGCTCGCGGCAATGTGGATGCCCATGCCGGTACCGCAGAAAACGAGCGCGCGCTCGAACTCGCCCTCGCTGATTTTCGCGCCGACACGGAGTCCAACACGGTGGAACATGTTTTCCGTGTCCTCGACACTCGGGTCTGTCACTCCGACGTCGGTAATGGTCCAGCCTTTTGCGCGGAGGTGGGCGCAGACGGCCTCTTTGAGAGGATAGCCGGCGAAATCGGCGCCGACAAGGATCTGCTTATCTTTGATCGTTTTCATCGTGCTTCCTTCTTATACCATATCCAAGCGGCGGAGTCGATCGCCTGAACCTGGCGGATATTGGTATCGCCGACGGCAAAACGCTCCGGCAGCATTACGCGGGTTACACGCGCGGCTGTTTTGCGTTTAGCCGGTTTGAATGTGACTGCACAAGTTGTGTTCATCGTTACTCCGATAGCTTTTCATCGAGCCAGTCGCGGTGCATACGCTGGAGCGTGAAGACGATGTCGCGCCAGCGCGGAAGGGCCTCCTCGGCGACTTTGAGGACGTCGGCGTCCGTCATGTCGATCTTGATGAGGTCGAGGTATTTGTCGAGCTCGTCAACGTACGGCGCAACGCGGGCCTCGTAGAACTCGGCGTCGCCGAGAACCGGGTCGGACCACTTCTCGATCACGCCCTCGAAGCGGTTTTCGCACTTCTTCTCACGCTTGTAGGCATTGGCGGCGCGGAAGACGATGCGGCGCAGAATCCTGGCGCGGGCGCTGCCGGGAAGCTCGAAGGAGAGACGCCCCCAGGACGAGCGCGCGTGAATGTCGTTGCAGCCGTTCCAGGTGGGGTTGCCGGGCGACCAGAGAATCGTATCGAACTCGTACTCGCCGCCGTTCTCGGGGATGTGGTCGGCGAAGTTCTCCCAGGAGAGCCACTGATAGACGAAGACGGTGTCGTCGGTGCACTTGAGCTGCGAGGAGGCGCGGAGGCGTGAGGCGGGGTTCGCGGAGTTGATGCTGCGGAAGCCGGTGGTGTCGTAAACGGTGTTGAAGACGCGGAGGTAGTCGTTGGGGCTGACGTCCAGCATGAGGCAGTAGTAGGGCTGGTTCTCGCCGGGGGCGATGTAGCTCTCGAAGTTGCCGCCAGCAGCGATGCCGCTCTCGATCTTGCGGGCGTTCTCGGTCTTGATCTCGAAGAGGAAGTGAATGCCGGTGTCGTCGGCGGCGATCCGCATCTTCGTGGGCTCTTTTTTTGCCGCGGCGGCCTTCCCGGCGGCGTTCTTGGCGGTCTCGGCGACGACGGAGGAGTTGTCGCCGACGCCGACGACGGTGTAGAGCATCTCCGTCTGGCCGCCGAATGGACGGTCGAGAAGCTGCATCTCGGCCTTGCCGGTGTTGGCTACGAAGTCCGACAGCCCGGAGAGGGGCGTATCGAGGAACTTGACCTTGAAGGTACGGCGCGGGGCCTCGGCGAAAAAGGACTCGTTGTACTTTACGAGGGCGCGGAGGGTGTCGTCGCGGCGGGAGTAGTTGAGGAGGGCGCCGAGGGCCTTCATGCGGTCGGCGCGGACGTCAGGCTTGAGGCCGGCGGCCATTCCGCCACCGGCTGCGAGGTGGGCGCGCTCGATCCTGGCGATCTTGGCGGTGAGCTTGGCGACGTCGCCGCCGGAGAGCGGGAGGACGTCGCGGAAGAGGCGCATCTGATAGACGTCGGCGGCGGGCGAGTTGGTGGTCGTGCCGTCGAGATAGAGGCGGATGGCGGCGAGGGCGGGATCGATGTCTCCCTTGTCTGCGTAAGCGTAGGCGGCGAACTGCGAGGGCTTTATGGCGACGGGCCGGCCGGCGGCGGCGCAGGCGGCGCGGAGGCGCTCGTAGGTGAAGATCGTGCCATCGTCATCGCCGACGGACGGGTAGCCGGCGGCGGATGGCGAGTAGCCGACCGGCGGATGGACAAGCTTGTCGGTGAGAATCTGTATGGCGCGGTTGGTCGTCGCGGCGGTGTCGCCGAGGAAGAATGGCCAGTATCTGTCCGTGAGCGCCTTGTCACGGTAGAAAAGCGCGCTGTAGGCGTTTACGCGGGCATCGCGGGAGAGTCTCTCGTCGGCGAGAATCTCCTTGTAGAGGCGGAGGGCTAGCGGATAGTCCCAGTTGTCGGCGAGTTTTGCGGCGGCGACCTTGTCGTCGGCGGCGAGGCTGTTTGTCATCGCGGCCTCGAACAACATGAACTCTCTGAGGACGCGGCTGCTCTCGGAGACGGCAACGCCTGCGAGGCGCGCCTTGTCGGGTGAGTTGATGATGTTCGTGAGCGAGTTGCAGGCGAGGAGGGCGCCGTCAAGGTTGTCGCGGCGGATGTGCGAGTTGATATAGTCGCGGACGGTCGTCCAGCGCGACTCGTAGTTCTTCGCGGGCAGGGCGAAGGAGGCGAGGAAGACGCGG
>CAYPJN010000156.1:4908-6501 GCA_964411055.1 uncultured Lentisphaerales bacterium
GGCCTCGGCGTAGTCGCCGCGGGCGGAAGCGCGGTTAGCGATGAAGCGGGCGGCACCGTCGCGCTGCCCGAATGTGGCGTTGGTGCTGGCGAAAACCGCGGCGGCCTCGACCGCGGCGGTGTCCCAGCTTGCGGCACCACCCTTTGAGAGGTTGTCCATGAGGGCCGCGTGGAGCGTGAGACGCTGTCTCTCGGTGAGCGCCTTCTCGGAGGCGAGGAAGTCGCGGACGAGCTGGTTGCGGGCCTCGCGGTCGGCGTCGGTGCCCTTCGGGAAAAGGGCCGGGCGGACGGTTGTGACCACCGTTACGAGGTGGGCAACGCGGGTCTCGGCGGATAGGGCGGAGTTCGTCGCGATGTCGAGGATCACGCGTTCCCAATCCTCCGGGCGGCGCTTCATGCCGTTGCCCGAGTATTTCCAGGCGAGGCTGCCGGCGGTCTTTACGCGAAGGCTCTCGGGGAGGTCGGCGGCGAGAAGGAGCTGCTCCTGGACCTCGGCGGAGAGCTCGGGGGCCGAACGGCTGATCGCGGCGCCGGCCTCTACAAGCGGGCCGTAGCGGCGCTCGGGCGGCAGGGCGGCGTCGGCGGCGACCTGGCGGGCGAGGGCGACGGCGAGCGCGGGACGGGCGTTCTTGCCGCCGGAACCGTTGGCGAGGGAGCTGACGAGGCTGAGGCGGGCGCGGTAAAGCTCGTTGGTGTCGAGCGTCGGGCAGACGAGGAGACGGGCGCGGGCGTAGGCGGCCTGCGGGGCGTCGCCTGCGCGCTCGCAGGCGTAGGCGTAGTCGTTGAAGAGGCGCGGCAGGGCGGAGGAGTTCTGCGCGGCGGGGTTGGCGGCGAGGGCGGCATCAAGCGCGGCGAGGGCGGCGGCGCGGTCGGCCCACGTGGCGTTGTTCGGGAGCGTCGGCGGCTGGTAGGCCGGGGCGTCCGTGACGAGCGGCAGCGGCTTGACGGAGGCGAACGTGAAGTTGTCCGGCAGCGGCGCGAATCCGGCGGCGGAGAGCGTGGCCGCGGAGAGAAGGAGAAGCGAGGTGGTGGTGAAGAAGTTTTTCATGGGTGATTTCCTTGATTGCTGCGAAGCGCCTTATTTCCCAAGCGCCTCCTTCAGTTTTAAGATGTGCGAAATCATCTCGAGGCGGACGGCGTTGAGGTCTCCGGAATCGCGCTTGAGCGTGGCGAAGTAATGCTTCACGACGCGCGCGTATTCCTGAACCTCGAACGGCTTCGACTCGTGGTCAGCCTCGTCCGCGAGCGAGAGGAGGAGTGTTGCGTAGCGGATGTCGTCGACGCCCTCGCGGAAGCCCTCCCACTGGAGCGTGTCGATCATGCCGGAGTGCGCCGCATACGCCAGGACCATGGGTTTATAGAGCCAGGAGCCTACGTCGTTGAAGGGACCGAGGTGGTGGGCGTAGTTGCAGAGCGCGGTGTAGCCGGATAGGTATGGCGCGAGGCCGTTCTGCCGGCGGCTGTAGGCCGGGTTCTCCGGGCCGTAGTGCTGGCAGGCGTATGGCGCGGAGTAGCCGTGGCCGACCTGATTCCAGAGCGCCGGCGAGCTGCCGTCGGTCGGGTCGCTGGCAATGTTCGCCCAGTCGTAGTGGTA
>CAYPJN010000157.1:0-6008 GCA_964411055.1 uncultured Lentisphaerales bacterium
GCGGAACCGTCCGCATAGACGAAATACCGCGAATTGTTCAGGAACCACGCGACTGGGTAGGTGCTGCGCATGTTGTCCGTCCTAGCGGACATCTTTCCCGACGGCAGTTTCACCAGCGGATCGTCGGTGGTGACGCCTGCAACGGTTACGCTGGACGGATAGGTGAACACGCCGGCGGTGGTGTTTTTCTTGAAGACCACGGGCTGGTTGCCGCCAACCGACAATGGCTGCCAGCCTACCAGTGCCGGACCCGAGAAGACGCTGTTCAGGATCACGCTCGAATCGTTGCCGGAGCGGTTGCCGCAGACGATCACGTCCGGGAAGGTGGTCGTGCCGGCGAAGGTGCAGTTCGCGATGCCGATGGACGCATTCGTCTCGGTCGAAAGCGCATACGCGGCAATGCCGCGCGAGAGATACAGCGTATCAGAGCCGCTGTCCGTGCCGACGAGCTCGTTCGTGTTGCCGTGAAAGAGGCAGTTCACCGCCTCGCCGCGGGCGGCGGTCGTGGCGGTTGGGCCCGAGGTCATCACCAGATACGGCGCGAAGACGTGCAGTTTGGCCGCGCTTCCGGTGCTGCGGAACGAGCTGCGGTTGTTCACAAAGCGGCAACCGTCGAGCGCCGTTCCTCCGCCCACCGCGTAGACACAGGTTGCGGCGGTGATGCCGGCGTCGCCCACGTTGATCTGGCGATTGCCGGTGAAATGGCAGTTGAGAATCTGCCACTTGCTGGCAGTTCCGACATTGATGCAGCACGGCGTTGCAGCGACCGACAGGTTGTTGGTGAACGTGCAGTCCTGGATGACCGTGCCGGCGGCGTTTTCCACGCTGATGCAGGGAGAGGGGCTGTACGAGCCTCCGCCGCATTCGTTGAGTTCGAACCAGCAGTTGGAGACGACCGCCGAACTTGTTCCCCAGAAATAGATCGAAGGACCGCCGGAACCGCCGAGCTTGTAGTTGGAGACGAACCGGCAGTTGTAGAGTTTGTCCTGCGCTTTGGCCTCGTAGGAGCCGCGCGCGCTCACGCCGTTGCGCGAGAACTCGCAGTTCTCGAAGGTCGTCACGCCTTGCGTCTGGATGCCGCCCTCGCCGACATGGTTGCCGATCACCTTCACGTTTTTCAAGGTTGTGCCAGCCTGGTGGACATACACAGCGCAGCCGTACGAAAGGTCGACATTGTTGAAACCCTTGATCCCACTAGTGGTGTTGCCGCGTCCGTAGCCGGTGATGACGAGGTTCTCGATTGTGCGCGTCGACGTGCCGGTGATCTGCATGCAGCGCCATTTGTTGTCCGTGCGCTTCTCCGTGCGGGCGAAGAACATCACGTTATCGCCGAAGTCCGGATAGTTGAGAGCGCCGTCCTTGATGACCGGCTCGGCCGTCTCGATGCGGGAATAGCTCAGGTTGTTGTTGACAATCTTCGCGGTATAGTAGTCGTCGAAGGAGAACTTGTCCCACACGTCGTCATGATTGGTGTCGCCGCAGAGGATCGTCGGATGCTCCGCGTCCGTGCTGCCGATCACAGAAACGCCGTTTGAGACGGAAAGGTTCTGCGCCGGATAGTAGAGACCACCCGCGAGGTAGACGACTTTGTCCGTCGCCGCTACCGCCGCGGCATCGAGCGCCGTCTGCATCGACGCGCAGTCATAGGCGTTGCTCCAGTCCGCGCCGGTCTTGTCGCCCGCGCCGTCGACCGTCACATAAACCGCCGCGTTGACGAGCGAAGTCGCCGCGACGCATACTGCCGTGATTAGGCTCTTGTTCATGTTCTTCTCCTTACGCATGCAAACCTTTTCATCCCGCCGCCGCCCCGGGCGGGGGCGCGCAAGAGTCGCGGATCACCAGGCGCTTCTGCAGCCGGATGCGCTTGACAGGGGCGTCGGATGTCTCCAGGCGGCGCATCATCAGTTCGACCAATTGGCGTGCCAATTCGGCCGGGCGGATGCCGAGCGTCGTCAGCGGCGGATTGGCCATGGCGCCGATCGCCACGTTGTCGAATCCCAGCACCGAGAGATCCCCGGGAATTTGCAGTCCCAGGCGGCCGGCGACCGACATGGCCATCAGCGCCACGGTGTCGTTGCGGCACATGAGGGCGGTGGGGCGCGTGGAAGGGGGGGCCGAGAGGAGGCGCCCGACGGCGCGCCGCGACTCGTCGAGGTAGTTCCGCCGGACATTGGCCGCCCAGACCGGCGCCTCGTCGACGCCCTGCCGCCGCATCTCCGCCACCACCTCGCGCTCGTGCGCGTCGCGGTTCATGTTGAGCATGCCGATGCGGTGGTGCCCGAGCGAGAGCAGGTAGCGCAGGCCGCGGAGCACCGCGTCCGGGCCGTCGCGGACGACGGAATCCCAGGCCGGCGCCTGCCACTCGAAGGTCACGGCCGGCAGGCCCGCCGGGATGACCGAGGAATCGTCGTGGCAGGTGATCAATCCGTCCACCCCGCGGGACACGACGCTCTCGAAGGCCGCCCCGACATCCTGCTCGTCGTGCCAGAAGGCGCAGACACCGGCGTAGCGGCAGGCGGTCAGACGGGCCTGCAGTTCCGTCATCAGCTCGCCGTAGAGCAGTTCCGACGGATTGAAGAACATCAGTCCGATGGCGTAGTGCCGGCGCGTGCGAAGGCCGCTGGCCGTCAGGTTGGGACTGTAGCCCAGCCGCCGCGCCGTACGCCGCACGCGGCTGGCCGTGGCCTGGCTGATGCCAAGCGCGGCAGACTTGTTGGCCAGCACAGTCGAAACCGTGGCCACGCTGACGCCCAACGCCTCGGCGATGTCCCGCTGGGAAACCATGTCATCGTTTCCTTAACCTTAAACGTTTAAGGTCGCCGGTATTTAAACATATTCAATGCCAACAGTCAACCTCGTCTGGAACGCTGCCGGTATTCGACAAGCCACAGGGAAGGCGAGGGAAGAGCATGATAGGCGGGCGGGACGCCGTCGCCCCACCCGTCGGCACGCAGCCCGGGAATTCTCGCGCCATACCCACGTGCGGCAAGGTGGGGCGAGCTGTCCCCAGCGAGCCGCAGAACGGAAGGAATACCCACGCCCCAGCGCGCGGCTCGCCGGGGACGGCTCGCCCTACCATTCATGGAGCGCTGAAGACGGGGAGACGGCGGCTCGCCGGGGACGGCTCGCCCTGGTATCCTCTTCCGCCCAGCCGACTGAGCATCGCAGCCATTGGTCACGCGCCGCGCGATGAATGCCCTCCAGCGTCGCGGAGTTCTCGTAGCACCAGGCGACGTAAGCGATCGCCAGGCGATAGACGTCCAATCTCTCGTGTCCGAGTGCCATTCGTTTCGATTCCGATAGCGATAGCGATTCCGATAGCCATTTATTGCCCCCAACGCCTGGGGTCAGGCGCGAGCTATTGCGAGTCGCCTGCACCCGTTGGCCTGATTGTCCCTCGTTCCCTTTCTCGTTCACGTACCCGTACCCCGTACCCGTACACGACTTCACCTTCGCGGCCCCTTCGCGGCCGCTCCTTGGGGACAGGAAAATTACTGCTACAATCGCGCGGTCGGCAACCGGGCCGACCGTCCGCTCAATAGGGTCGGGGATGCGGCCGACTACCGGTTCTGCTCCTACGGGCGCTGGCGGCAGAGCGGCCGGCACCCCTTCGCCGCCGCCCTCGAGGCGCATCTGATTCCCTCGCTACCCGCCCCGTTCCAGACGATGTCGCCGCTGGCGATCAGGAAGGAGATGGCCAGATCCATGGCTGGCTGCGACACCGAGGCGGCAACACGCCCTCACGGCCCGATCCGAACGCGGTGCGCTCGCGTGCCGCGGCGTAATTAGAGTGGCCTCACCCCGCCCGGCTCGCCCGGCAGCAACTATCCCCAGAACCGATCGGCCAGACAGTCGTTCATTTGCCGGGCATGCACTCGACAAGGTCGCTCACCCTCGGCATCCGATCCCTCCCGGACTTCCCGCCGCAAACCAACTGAACAACGCGCCGCCTTTGCCGCTATTTCTCTGTCACCTCTGCCAAAAAACCGACGGGGCCGTAGCCCCGTCGGTACTGATGCTCAACACGAAGCGGTAGATTGCGTCACCGCCTCACGGCCAGTTTTCCCATTCGGCGGTCGCCATGTTGACAAACCACCGGGGATTCGTGCCACCGTTGTACCAGAGCCACGCGTTATCCGCATGTCGGTAGAAGAAGGGGTAGACCTCGCTGCTGGTCCAGAGCCAACCCATGTCCGGAGCGTAGAGCCAGATGTTCTCGGGCAGGGCATCCTGCGGCACGAAGAAGAAACCGTGCTGGTTATGCCAGATCCAGCCCTCTTCACCCATGGGCACGTAGTCGCCGAACCAGTCCAGACGCCGCCAGCCATTGCCAATGAACTGGTATCCGGTATCCCAGTTGCCGCCAGGCATCGGGGCAAACAGGGCCACGAAGCTGATGCCGCCTGCGGGAACCGTGACAAAGCGGGAAGCCGACAACACTCCATCGCTCCATTGAACGAACTGGAAATGCTGTGCAGGAATGGCAGTCAGCGTCACGACGACGTCCGCGGCATACCAGCCTGTACCCGAAACGCTGCCGCCTTCATTGGCATAGGCGGCCAGAAGATAGCGCGTCTCCCATAGCCAGGTCAGCGTGGCGTTGTTCGTGAGCGTCAGCAGGACGCTTGTTGGTGTGGGCTGGGTGAAGGCATTGCCCGAGACGACGGCTCCAATGCAGATGTGTTGCGTCGTTCCGTCGATGATAGGGGAATTGGGGGAAGACAGCGAGAGTTCAGTCCCATAGGCGGCCTCCAGTGTGCCGGGAATGTTTCCGCCGTGAGCCGAAACCACTTCCAGCGTGTGCCGGTCGATCTCGAAGCGCGCCTCCACGGTGCGCGCCCGATCCATCGGCGCCGTCAGCGTCACCCCCTCGACGTCGCATCCGTTGGTGTCGCCGTTCCAGCCGACGAAGTGCCAGCCCGTCGCCGGGGTTGCCGTGACATTCACGTTCGAGCCTGCCGCAAACCAGCCGCTGGCCACGTCCACGCCGCCGCTGCCGGCGGTCTCGACCGCCAGCCAGTAGTTGGTGGACCAGTTCCAGACGATGCCGGAGTTGTTGGTGATCGTGAAGCTCACGCTCGCCGTCTCGCCGTCAGGCGGAACCGAACCCGTGCCCACCCAGCCGGTGCAGACGTATTGCGTCGTGTCCCGCGTGTCAGGACTGGTGACCGTGGCGTTTAGTTCGCTTCCCCAGGCGTTGGTGTGGATGCCGACCGCCGGGTCGGTCACGCCGTGCTCCGAAGCCACCGCCAGCGTGTGGAGGATCCGCCCGTACTGCGCCTGCACCGTCAGCGGGCCGGTCACGTCACCGAAGGCCACATCCCAACCCTCGAAGATCCAGCCGGCTTCCGGCTGCACTTCCGGCGCCGTCGCCGCGCCGCCGTGCGCCACGGTCTGCGTCAGCTCGCCGCCGCCGGTGCGCGTGCCGTGGTCGCCGAGGTTGAAGGCGACCGCGTAGGTGTCGATCGCGAAGTTCGCCACGAGGGCTCGCGCCTGGTCCATCGGCGCGGTGATCGCGGCATCCGCGAGCGCGCAGCCGTTCGTGTCCCCGCTCCAGCCGGCGAAGTGCCGGTTCGCGTCCGGGGTCGCCGTGACCGTCACGTTCGATCCCGCCGCAAACCAGCCGTTGGCCATGTCCACGCCGCCGTCGCCGGCGGAGGCGACCGCCAGCCAGTAGTTAGTTGCCCACTGCCAGGTCAGCGTGGCGTTGTTTGTGAGCGTCAGCACGACGTTCGTTGGGGAGATCTGAGTGAACTCATTGCTGGTGACCGATGCCGCCGTGCAGACGTATTGCGTCGCGCCGTTGAGGACCGGCGAGTTCGTCACCGCCAAATCCAGCGCGGTTCCGTAGTCATTGGTGTAGACGCCCGCAGCCAAGTCGGCCCCGCCGTGCTCCGAAGCCACCGCCAGCGTGTGGAGAATCCGCGCGTACTGCGCCTGCACCGTCAGAGGACCGGTCACGTCACCGAAGGCCACATCCCAACCCTCGAAGATCCAGCCGGCTTCCG
>CAYPJN010000157.1:6108-6460 GCA_964411055.1 uncultured Lentisphaerales bacterium
TGCCGCCGTGCAGACGTATTGCGTCGCGCCGTTGAGGACCGGCGAGTTCGTCACCCCGCACGTCAGGGACGTTCCGTTTGCATAGGCGTGGTCGCCCACGGCCGGGGCGGCCCCGTTGTGCGCCGAGGCTATTGTAATCGTATTGGTATCGACCGCCTGAGCAGTGGCAAATGCCACTGAAGCTAAAATCGGCAGAATCCTGCGCAATCTCATCTTTGTCGCATCCTTCCTATCGCGTTCCTGACCACTTCGGACAACCCGCTGAAGGAAAAAGCCCCAGCTATTTCCTTCGACATGCGAGGCTCTTGCAAAACCCCCCGGTCGCTGCGCCTTCTGGCCTGTCTGCCTGCAT
>CAYPJN010000158.1:0-6434 GCA_964411055.1 uncultured Lentisphaerales bacterium
ACGTGATGGTCAACGCCTTCGAGCGCGGCCGAGCTGCTGCCTTTGACCCACATCGAGACCGTGTGCGTGGTTGAGTCGTTTGTCAGTCCCGTGAGGTTGATTCTGTTCGACGCGAACAACTGTCCCCTGCCGACGACCGCGTCGGTCTCGGCGGGTGAGCCCGCCGCCTGCTTGACGCCCCCGAAGCGGTTCGTGGTCGAGTCCAGGATGTTGTTGTTGGCCGTGCCGTCGTCCATGTGCCAGACGGCCCGGTATCCGTCCCCACCTACGCCCCGCCAGGCTACACGTCAAACGATCCGCACACAACACTTATGAATAGTACCCGAAAGGCGGAGCGTTTGTCCATTCCCCCGAACCGGGGGCTGGGGTTGACAGCCTTTGTTCAGTCGTCACAAAGTAATGATTGCCAACATCCCATCTCGCGCCAAGGTTGGATCTCCAGCTTGAGCCAGTTGGCGGCCACCGGCCGCCAGCGGCGGGACACAACGCTAGAGCCGCGGGACATCGGCCAGCCCGGGGCGCGCCTGGTTGTGCAGGTGGCAGAGGGCCAGGGCGAGCGCGTCGGCGGCATCCTCCGGCGGCACGCGGTCGAGTCCCAGTTGCCGCGCGACCATCGCCTGCATCTGCGCCTTGGTCGCGGCGCCGTAACCGACGACGGCCTGCTTCACCCGGCGGGGGGCATACTCGTAGATGGGAATTCCCGCGGCCGCGCAGGCGGCAATCGCCACGCCGCGGGCCTCGCCGAGAATCAGCGTCGTCCTGGCGAACTTTGAGAAGAAGACGCCTTCGACGGCCACGACATCCGGGTGGAACTCGGCCAGGATCCCGGCCAGGGACTCCTGGATATGCACCAGGCAGGCCGAGAGGGAACGCGCGGGCGGGTTGCGCAGCACGTCGAAGGCCAGTCCTTGCACGCGTCCGCCGCGCTGCTCCACCAGGCCGACCCCCGTGCCGCGCAGCGAGGTGTCGATCCCGAGCACGCGGAGGGCGCCGGCGCCCCCCGGCGCCGGAGAGGCGGCAGCGCCCTGTGCGGCAGGCGTCAAGCGGGCCTATTCCTCGTCCGCCAACTGCTCGGCGATGGAGTCGTCAACCTCCATGTTGTGGTAGACGTTCTGGACGTCGTCGTACTCCTCGAGCTGGTTGACGAACTTGTTGACGGCCTTGGCGACGGCGATGTCCTTCACCGTGACGGTCGACATCGGCAGCAGGCCGTTGGACTCGGCGCTGACCGTCGCGATGCCGGCCTTGGCGAGCGCCTCGCAAATCTCGGAAAAGGCGGCTGGCTGGAAGAGGATCTCGAAGCTCTCGCCCTCGTTGTTGACCACGTCGTCGGCCCCGGACTCCAGGGCGATCTCCATTACGCGGTCCTCCTCGACGCCCTTGGCGTCGATGATTATCTGTCCCTTGCGCTCGAAGTTGCGCGAGACCGCGCCCAGGCTGGCGAAGTCGCTGCCGTTCTTCTTGAAGATGTTGCGGATCTCGGCGGCGGCGCGGTTCTTGTTGTCCGTCAGGCCCTTGACGATGAGCCCGACGCCGCCAGCGGCGTAGCCCTCGTAAGAGACCTCCTCGTAGTTGACGGCGCCCGCCTCGCCCGTGCCCTTCTTGATGGCGCGGTCGATGTTGTCGTTGGGCATGTTTACGCTCTTGGCCTTGGCCAGCAGGTTGCGCAGCGCCGCGTTGCTGTCCGGATCGCCGCCCTGCTTGGCCACGACCATGATTTCCTTGGCCAGGCGGCTGAAGACGCGTCCGCGCTTGGCGTCGGCCGCGCCCTTCTTGTGCTTGATCGTCGCCCACTTGCTATGACCGCTCATGTTCCGTCCCCTCTTCTCCGGTGGTGCCTTCGCCCGCCGGCATCTCGCATCCCAACAGTTTCGTGTCGACCGCCGCTACAGGCGGCTGGATCCATCCGTTCTCAAACCCCATCGACTCGGCGGCATCCGTCACCCGACCGTACTCTTCCGCCGTCACCCGCCGGTTCCATCCGGGCCGCCCGGCGGCCCGGAAGACCGGCGTGTACTGCGACATCAGGCTTATGTGCAGATCCGTGCCGATATGGCGTCTGATCCACGCCAGGTTTTCGACCGCCTCGTCCGCATGGCCGGGCAGCACCAGCAGGCGGCAGATCGTCCCGCGCCGCGCGATGCCGTCGGCATCCACCTGCAAGGGCCCCAGCTCGCGCCAGAACCACTTCAGTGTTTCGCGTGCCGCCATGACATACCCGCCCGCATCCGAAGCTTCCGCCGCCGTCTCCGGCCGCGCGTAGCGCAGATCCGTCAGGGCGATGTCCGCCAGGTCGCGGTAGGCGGCCAGCGTCTCCAGCGATTCAAAACCGCTCGTATTGTAGACGAACGGCAGGCGACTGTCACGCGCAATCAGGGGTTCTGCCGCCGCGAGGATCACTGGCAGCCACGGGGTCGGCGATACCAGGTTCCAGTTGTGGCAACCCTGCTCCGCCAGTTCGGCGAGGATCGCCCGCAGCCGGTCGACGGACATTTCCTCGCCGCGGTGCTCCTGGCTCCATGGAAAGTTCTGGCAGTAGATGCAGCGCAGCGTGCAGTGCGAGAAGAAGACGGTTCCGGAGCCGCGCGTCCCCGAGACCGGCGGCTCCTCGCCGAAATGCGATCCGTGACGGAAGACACGCGCCACGGCGCCCGCCCCGCAATAGCCCCGCTCCCCTCCCGCGCGATCCACACCGCAGCAGCGCGGACAGAGCCGGCACGCATGCCCGTCGTCTTGATGTACAAATTCTCTCCGGTCGATGCTCCCCACGGTGATTTCCGGCTCCTACATGCGGAAGAGTTGCTTGCGAATACCGTTAAGCTCCTGCTCGAGGAGCTTGTCCTGCTCCGTCGGCGGGCGGTGACCGACCTCGCGGATGCGCAGGATGCGGTGCGCCTCCGGAACAGCGTTGGCGATCGCGAACTGCGCGGGCGGTGGGTTGGAGTGGTCCGAGAGCGCGGGCGTGATCAGCAGCGGTATGCGTATGAAGCGCGCGGCCGCCGCGGCGTCGCAGTACAGGATGCTCCGCATCCCGCCGGGATTGTTCAGCGCGTAGTTCCGCCGGGCCTCGCCGCCGCCGCCGGGCTTTGGCTGGCAGTCGAGCTGGATTTTGCCGCCCAGCGTCGGCACGTTGATCTCGCCGGCACGGAAACGGGCGTCCCACGGCAGCATGAGCATGCCCATCGCGCCGCCGAGGCTGCCGCCCTGGTAGTTCAGGTTCTCCGCGACATCGGGAAACATGTCGAGCATAACGGACGCGCCCATCCATAAGTCCGCGACGGCGCCGCGGATGACGAAGGTTTCCGGCGACTCCATGCCGTGGACGGCGTGTTTCGGAATCTCCCACGGAATCTCGCGGCACGTTGAGATTCCCAGTCCGCGTATGCAGGGCATGGCGACGGTGAGCCCCGGGCTCGTCGTTGTCGGCGGCAGCACGGGATGGCCATAACCCTGCCCGATGAGCAGTCCGCCGGCCGATTGCTCCGGACGCGCGAGCCACATCCCGATTTCGACGCCGTCGAAGTTCTTGAACCGGGCCTGGATGATCTTCACTCCCGGGTTTGGCGACCAGAGTTCCTTCTCGATGCGGTAGTCCGGCCGGCATGCCATGACCTGGGCGTACGAGCCGCGCCAGAACGCCTCGAAATCTTCGGGGCCCGGCGGCGCCTCTATCGCCAGCAGTTGTTCCTTGGTATAGCCTAAGCTCGGATCGTAGTCGATGTCCTCAAAACCCATGTTCAACCTCGTGGTCTATCAATATCTCACAGACCTGAAAGCCCGTCAACCGGCTTGCGCGCCACCCAAAACTGCGAGAGTTCGCTAAGCAACCTGTCGCCGTAATCGTCAACCGCAAGATATTGCCACGTGAGCTTGAATGGCGCGGGCGGGCGTGCTACCTTTTCTCTCGGCAGAGCATAATGGATCATGACCCCATGAACACACAACCAAACCCAATCCGCGCACGCGATCTGGCCGGCGGCCGGCCGACCGGGCTGGCCTTTGCCGGGTGCGCCCACATCCACACGCCGGGCTTCGTCAAGCGCGTCCTCGCCCGCGACGACGCGCGCGTCGTCGCCGTTTGGGACCACGATGCCGCCCGCGCCGCCCGTACCGCGGCCGCCCTGGGCGGTGCGCCAGTCGTGGCCGACGCGGCGGACCTCTGGCGCGACCCACGGGTGCAGGCCGTGGTCGTCTGCGCGGAGACCGACCGGCATGCCGGCCTGGTGCTCCCCGCCGCCGCCGCCGGCAAGCACCTCTTCGTCGAGAAGCCGCTGGGCTTCGCGGGCGCCGACTCGCTGCGCATGTGCCGGGCGATCGAGAAGGCCGGCGTGCGGTTCCAGACCGGCTACTTCATGCGCGGCTCGCCGGCGCACCAGTTCCTGAAGGACGCCCTGGCCAAAGGCTGTTTCGGACAGGTGACGCGCGCGCGCCACAGCAACTGCCACGAAGGCTCGCTCGCGGGCTGGTTCGACACCGAGTGGCGCTGGATGGCCGATCCCGCCGTGGCCGGCTGCGGCGCTTTCGGCGACCTCGGCACCCACTCGCTCGACATCCTGATGTGGCTCTTCGGCGACGAGGTCGAGCGCGTGACGGCCACCATCAACGCCGTGACGGGGCGCTACGGCGCCTGCGACGAGAGCGGCGAGGGCCTGTTGCGCTTCCCCGGCGGCGTCTGCGCCACCCTGGCCGCCGGATGGGTCGACGTGGCCAACCCCGTGCAGATCCTGATCAGCGGCACCGAGGGGCATGCCGCCGTGGTCAACGGGGAACTCTTCTTTTGTAGCCGCCAGGTCGAAGGCGCGGACGGCAAGCGCCCGTGGACCGACCTGCCCGCGGCCGCGCCGCACGCCTTCGACCTCTTCCTCGACGCCCTGGCCGGCAAACCGCTGCCGCTGCCGCTGGTGACCCCGCGCGAGGCGGCCGCCCGTAGCACGGTGATGGAGGCGCTCTACAAGGCCGCCGCGGCCGGGCGCTGGATCCGGCCCCGCGCGACTGTTTCCAGCTTGCGCGCTATATCGCGCGGGTGAAGCCGAAGCTGGTTGTCCATGCGCACCAGCATCTGAACAATGAGACCCACCTCGGAGTTACCCGGATCGTGGGCGTCCATGGGCACAGCATCGTGGAGATCACGGCTTAGTAAGGCGCCCGACATAAAAAATGTTGCTAGCGGATCATGATGACCGCGCCGTCCATGGCGACCTGGTGGCAGCCGATGTCGACTTTGTCGTTTGTGGTACGTGGCCGACCGAGAAGATCGACCGCGTTCTCGGTCATCCAGCCGAGAAGCGTGCCGCCGCGGAAACAGGTTGAAAGCGGAGAGATGGCGTAGTCCCTCGCTGCACTCTTCAGTTTGGGATCGGAAGCGGTGTTGCCGTTCTCCCCCTCCGTCGCCTGCGGATAGCAGCAATGCGACAGGGACGGCATCAGCAAGGGGTCTTCCGGAAGCGCAAGATTGCCGCCGCCGTTGCCCCAGACGACCGTATTCCATGCCCCGAGATTCACGTATGTGGTGCCATGAAACACATGCTTCTCGAAACGAACGGCCGGCACGGGAGCATCGGTGGTGTTGCCGGCAATGGTGCAGTTCTCAACCGAACCCGCCATGAACAGCACCGCATTGGAGTAGCACGACTGGTTATCCGCGATCAGACAGTTGCGGATCGTCGCCCACGGGCTCGATCCGCTGGTGTGGGCTATGAGCGCGACGCCGGAACCGTGCGATCCCTTGGGGGGCGCGGCCGGATTGCATTGGTCGCCGTTATCGACTATGCGGCAATGAGTGACGAGTCCGTTCATGGCATAGAGTCCACCGCCGTGCACATTTTGATTGTTGTGCGCGTAACTCGCCCAGTTCGCATGGATATAGCAGTTCGAGACAACGGCATCCTTCCCGCAGACCGCCACACCACCTCCATACGCGTACATCGCCTCGGAAATGCAGTGGTCGATCTCGCAGTCAAGCAGCCGGCCGCCCGTGAGTTTCACGCCGCCGCCGCCGTCGCTATAGACTTTCTTCCAGCAATTGGAGATATGGCAGTTTTCCATGGTGCCGGCGGAGATGAAAACGCCGCCATAGCCGCCGACAGCATCGGCAATCGTCATGCCGCCTGCATACGCGCCAGCGTTCGCCAGCGAAAGCGGGCACGCATTCGCCACCGCGCCGCGTACAAACGTCACGCCGCGCCCCTGACCTTCGAACCGGACCGGACTATCGGCATGGATGGATTCCGTCAGGTCGTATTCCCCGGCGGCAATCTCTACAACCGTGGTCACGGCCGCATCCTTCCAGAGCGCGCCGTAGGCGGCGTTAAGCGAATTGGTGCCGGTTTCGAACGTGGCAAATGGATAGACACCGCTGCCGTCACTGTTCACATACACTTTGTCCGGCAGCACGTTGAAGGCTTCCGCAATTTCCGATTCTTTGGTCACCCCCT
>CAYPJN010000159.1:0-6404 GCA_964411055.1 uncultured Lentisphaerales bacterium
CGCGGCGGGGATGGTGCCGCCGGCGGCGCGCGCGAGGTCGCCGACCGAGAAGGTCGCCCGGCCGAGGTCGGCGAAGGGATAGACGACGAAGGAGGCCGGCTCGTACTCGCCAGGCGTGGCGACGAGGCGCAGGGGCGCGAAGGGCGCGCCGTCGGCGGGGTAGGCGTCGGGCAGGCGCATGCGGTCGCTCATGGCCGGCACGGCATAGCAGGCGAGCGGCGCGTCGGGGCGTCCCCGGGCCGCGACGTCCGCGGCCACGCGCACGGCGTTGGCGACAACCAGCGGCCGCGCGCCCGCCAGGCTCCCGAGATGCGCCTTCAGGGGGCCCTGCGCACGGCGCTCGCGCTCCGGAAGGCTCCGGACGAGGGCGTCCAGGGCGCCCGCGTCGAGGTGCTCGACCTGCGCGGCGATCCAGGCGGGAGCCAGCAGCGCGGCGGCCAGGGCGGCCAGGCCGCCGCATACAGGCGGCGGCAGACGGCTCGGATGATCAGACATAGACTCTCCCGGGAGGAGCGACAGGTGTGCCGTTCCTGCCATCAACCGAATTCAACATCATGGGTAAACGTGGGCACCAGGAATAAATGAGCGGCGAGGTGCCGCGTCCGCCCGCTACTCCACGGCCTTGCCGGGGGCGGGTGCCGGCGCCTCGCCGGCGGGTTTCTGCGCCTTCGCCGTCAGTTTCTTGATGTCGGCGATGAAGGCTTCGGGCGTGGCGTTGCGCGAGGCGCCGAGCTGTCCGAGGCGGGTGACGCCATCCGGCGCCAGCAGGATATAGGTCGGGTAGCCCTCGACGCCGAACTGCCGGCTGAGCGTTTCGTTGCGGGAGACGAAATGCATCGGAACCAGCGTCTTGTCCCGGGGGAAGTCGATGAAGACGGTCACCAGGCTCTCCTTGGCAAAGGACGTCCATTTCGGCTTGGAGAATACCTGCTTGTCCATCAGCTTGCACCAGCCGCACCAGTCGCTGCCGGTGAAGTTGATCAGGATTGGAAGATTCTTCTCCTTGGCGAGGGCCTTGGCGGCGTCGAAGTCCATGGTCCATTCGCCGGCCTTGGCTCCCTTGGTGGCAGGCGCGGCTGCCAGGAGGGCCAGGGAGGCGGATGCGATGAGTGCGGCACCGATGAGTTGCTTGCGCATGTTGTTGCTCCTCTGATGGTTGACACGGCGTCCGCGCCCCGCCGGCTCCGTCCGACGGTCGGCTAGCGGCACGGAAGAGAGTATGGCGGAGCCCGCCCGGCAAGTCCAGTTCAATTGACATGCGGCGGCGCTGCTGGTACAGTGCGCTGTTCCAAGGGCATGGGGCATTTGTACAACTGGAGAACACACGATGCTTGACTGGCGAATCGCGACGGGGCTGCTGACGGCGTTCCTGTTCCTCGGCTGCGAGTCCGACGAGCAGGACGGCAATTTCTGGCGGGAGGAAGACACGGCGGCGCCGGCGGCAGCGCAGAGCGGGAGCAGCCAGAGCTCCCAAGGCAACCAGAACGCCGGGGGTTCGGAGCAGACGGGCGGCTCCGGCACGGCGTCCACCGCCGGCGACGAGGCGCCCTTCTCGTCGTTCCGTTTCTCCTACGGCGGTTTCAGGGGAGGGGGCGCCGCGCTCTCCGAGCCGCGCATCGCGAACCTGCGGATCTCGGGCGGCAGCATGTCCTACTCGTGGGCCGGCCCGACCCTGGCGGCGTGGGGCCTGGGGAACTCGGAGGCGGGCGCCATCTGCTGCCTCTTCGTAAAGAACAGCTCCGGCGCCTGGGTCGGCGGCAAGTTCGACTGGATCTCGACAAGCCGTACCTCGCGGTCGCTCGGCCATGTCACGGGCGGCTATGAAGGCTGGACGCTCGCGGGGGTGCCCAATCCCTGCGAGGCGGCCTTCGTCATCATCAACTCAAGCGGTTCGCGGCGCTCGAATGTCATCGCCGGCACCTGGCAGCGGTAGCCCATGCTGCCGCCCGATTATGAGCGGGTAGGCTCCGCGGGCCGTTGTCCGGCCGGGCGTCCGGCCTGGCTCCCGGTGCTGGGAATTGTCCTGCTGGCGCACCTCCTGATCCTGCTGGGCTGGGCCTGCCGCCGCCCGCAGCGGCCGGGAAAGTCGCCAGAAACGCCGCCGGACGGCGGGCCGGCCGCGGTCACCAACGCGCCGCCCGCGCGCGGGCTGCCGGCGCGCTTTCCGCCGGGCACCTACTTGCCTGAAATGCGCGAGACCGAGGCCAGCGGCGCGATCGACATGCCGACCTTCTCGCCCGGGCGCGACCTGGTGTATGTCGACGACCCGCGCGTCTGGTGGGAGAGCGACAATGACGGGGTCGCCGACGACGAGTGCGACCACTCAATCCACCGGAGTTTGGAAGCCCCCCTGCGGCGGCTCGTCGAAGCGGTGGCCGCCCGTGGCGCGACGCTCAAGGTGCAGGACACCTACCGTCCGCAGGGGATCCACAACGGCCGCTCGCTGCACCGCGAGGGGCGCGCCATCGACCTCACCAGCGAGGGTCTGACGCTCGAAGAGCTGGCCAAGCTCTGCTGGGTGGCCGGTTTCGACTGGGTCTTCTACGAGCGTCCCAGGGGCGGCGGCGACCACATCCACGCTTCTGTGCGTCGCTGATTTCTGCTAACCTCGCCGCATGCCCGCCATTGTCCTGAAGCCAGACCGCGACTATTCCGTCGCGCGCCGCCACCCCTGGATCTTCTCCGGTGCGGTCGAGCGCGTCGAGGGCGCACCGGAGCCCGGCGAGACGGTCGAGATACGCGGCGCCGACGGCGCCGCGCTGGGAAGCGCCGCCTGGTCGCCGGAGTCCCAGATCCGCGCCCGCGTCTGGAGCCTTGATCCCGGCGAGGCCATCGACGCGGCCTTCATCGAACGCCGCCTGGCCGCGGCCATTGCCGGCCGCGGCGTACTGCTGGCGGCGGATGCCGGCAACGCCGTCCGCCTGGTCAACGCCGAGGCGGACGGCCTGCCGGGCCTGATCGTCGACCGCTACGACAACTGGCTCGTCTGCCAGTTCACCACGGCCGGCGCCGAACGCTGGAAACAGGAGGTGACCGAGACCCTCGCGCGGCTCTGGCCCTGCGCGGGCATCTACGAGCGCTCGGATGCCGACGCGCGCGGGCGCGAGGGGCTGGCGCCCGCCTGCGGCCGCCTGCTGGGGGAGGAGCCGCCGGCGCGGATCGAGATACGCGAGCATGGCTGCCGCTACCTTGTGGATGTGCGCGGTGGGCACAAGACCGGCTTCTACCTCGACCAGCGTGACAACCGCGCCATCGTCGCGCCCCATGCCACGGGCGGCGACATGCTCAACGTCTTCGCCTACACCGGCGGTTTCGGCATCCCGGCGCTGCGCGCCGGCGCCGCCTCGGTGACGCACATCGACCTCTCGGCGGACGCCCTGGCGCTGGCCCGCGAGAACACCCGCCTGAACGTCTGCGCCGCCACGGCGGACGAAAACTTCATCGCCGGCAACGCCTTCGAAGTGCTGCGCTCCTTCCGCGACGCGCGCCGCAGTTTCGACGTCATCGTGCTCGATCCGCCCAAGTTCGTGGACGCCCGCAAGCACGTCATGGCCGCCTGCCGCGGTTACAAGGACATCAACCTGCTGGCCTTCAAGCTGCTGCGTCCGGGCGGCATCCTGGCGACCTTCTCCTGCTCGGGGCTCGTGACTCCCGAACTGTTCCACAAGGTGGTCGCCGACGCCGCGGTCGACGCGCGGCGCGATGTCCAGGTGCTCCAGCGACTGCAGCAGGCCTCCGACCACCCCGAGGGGCTCTGCTTCCCGGAAGGGCTCTATCTCAAGGGCCTGCTCTGCCGCGTCTCCTGAGACGGCGTCGATTGCTATCGATTGCCGTCGATTGCTATCGACCACAGAACCCGCCGCGCGGGTCTACATGCCGTAGAGCGCGCGGAGCGACTCGTTGCCGGGCAGGCCGTCGTAGTACTCGCCGCGGGGGCCGATGTAGCGGTCGCCGGCGGCCCGGCGCAGCTTCACCGGCGTCTGCGAGCCGTTGGAGTTGCGGACCCAGATGGTGACCGTGGTTTCGGGTACCACGACACTCGGCTGCACGTACTGCACTTCGCGGACCACGGTGGGCGTCTCGACGTAGCGCGTGGTGTAGACCACCTCGCGGCGTGGCGGCTCGGCGCAGACGTTCTGCAGTATGCTGCCGATGGCCAGTCCCGTCAGCAGGCCGCCGGCGACGTGCCAGCCGTGGCTGGAACCGCCGTGGTGCCCACGGTAGACGATGCGCGGCGGTGGCGGCGGAAATCCGCGCGGCCCGCGCGGCGGCGGCCCCCGGTGCTGCGCCAGTGCCGCGGAGGGTATGAGCGTGGTTGCCAGCAGGGCCAGGGCCATCGTGCCCGAAATCAGCTTCTTCATGGTCGTCTCCCTTCTTTCGCTTCAGACACCCTTTAGACGCGCCCGGCGCGATTTCTATTCACGCGCCGCCGCGCCGCCGCGCGTTCAGGTGTCGACGGCGGGCGCGCCGTCCGGCGCGGGTGCCAGCTTGCGGGCGGCGGCATCGAAGGCCTCGGCGGTCACCAGGTAGAAGTGGCAGCGACGGCCCAGGAGGGCGGCCAGTTCGTGCTGCAACTCCGCGTCCAGCGGGTTCAGGATGGCGATCAGGTGCTCCTCGCCCATGGACTCGAAGGGCAGGGCGCCCTGGCGGATCAGGTATTCGGCCGGCACGCTGCCAAGATCAACCTGCCGGATCTCGAAATTCTCCAGGGCGAGGAATGGCGCCTTGCCGGCCTTGGCGATGTGCCGCAGGACGCGGTCGAGACCGGGAAAGGCCCGGTCCGCGAGGACGTGCTGCAGCGAGACGGTCGCCTGGCGCTCGTCGGAAACGAGGCGCGAGAGGTCCTCCACGAGCGCGGCATACTCCTCCTGCGTCAGCTCCTTGGCCTCCAGGAGCTTCCAGGCGAGATCCATCTCGCGGTGCAGGACCTGGCGCCGCAGGGCGACGCCGGAGCGCATGACGGCGGGAAGGGCGTGCCCCGACTCCTGGGCGTCCGCGCCCGCGCCGGTTCCGCGCTGCGCGGCGGCCAGGGTCTCGAGGCTGCGCAGCGCCTCCAGGGCGTCGAAGTCGTTCTCGGCGAAGGGCTTCAGCCGCCGGATCACCTCGGGCGCGGCCTCGTGCGCCTGCTTGCGGATGACCACGGCGGCAAGGCGCAGCAGCGTGGCGCGGGCGAGCGGCAGGTTGCCCGTCTGCTCGTAGGCCAGCGAGAGGGCCTCCAGCGCGACCCGGTCCTCCGGCGCGCTCTGCAGGATGCCCTCGAAAAGCGCGATGGCCTCTTCGATTTGACGGCCTTCCGCCGGTTTTGGTACCTTGGTGTCGTCCATGATTGTTCCTTCCGGACTTGGAGACGCGGTTCAGCGCCATGCACACGGGAAAGGGTAGCAGGGTTGCCACGCGAAGGCAATGCCCCGGCGATGCGGCGCCTGCGGCCCCCGCGCGCCCGGGGGCCAAGCGCCGGATGGCGTCCGGCAGGTGGAACGGAAGACTGACATGAACAACCGGATGAGCGGCGGTGGACGGCTGACGGACGTGCTGGTGCGGCGGGGCGCCCTGACGGCGGAGTCCCTGGCCGAGGCCGAGGCCGGCATCGCCCCGGGCGAGCGCATCGAGCGGGTGCTGGTCCGCAAGAAGATCGTCACCCCCGAAAACATGACGCTGGCCATAGCGGAATACCTGCGGATCCCGCCCCTGACGCTGGCCCGCTTCACGCCCAATCCCAAGCTCTTCGACCTGCTGCCGCACGAGCAGTGGACCCGCCTCCAGGCGCTGCCGGTCGCCAGGGCCGGACAGTTCCTGACGGTGGCGCTGAGCGATCCGTTCAACATCCAGTCCATAGACGAGATCGGCGGCAAGAGCGGCCTCGACGTCATGCCGGTCGTCGCCGGGGAACAGGAGATCCGCGACCTGCTGGCGAAGGCGACGGCGCAGGACAAGGCGCCGGACATCCAGATCACCGACATCCTGCGCGACTCGGACGCCGAGGTCGAGTTCGGCAGCGACAAGGAGACCGAGGAGAGCATCGAAAAGACCCTCGAGACCGCCGAGGGAGCGCCCGTCATACGCATGGTCAACGCCATGCTCATCGAGGCCCTGCGCACGCGCGCCAGCGACATCCACGTCGAGGTCATGGAGAAGTCTTCGCGGCTGCGCTACCGCATAGACGGCTCGATGGTGGAGCGGCCCAGTCCGCCCAAGAGCTACCACAACGCCATCGTCTCGCGCGTCAAGATCATGGCCGACCTCGACATTGCCGAGCGCCGCGTGCCGCAGGACGGGCGCCTGAAGGTGCGCGCCCTCGGCAAGGAGGTCGATGTCCGCGTCAGCATCCTGCCGACGGTCTTCGGCGAGAAGATCGTCATGCGCATGCTCGACAAGTCGAACCTGGCCCCGAGCCTGAAGGCGCT
>CAYPJN010000160.1:0-6396 GCA_964411055.1 uncultured Lentisphaerales bacterium
GGATCCGGGGCTGGCGGCGAACTCGCTCGTCCAGTGCTCCGCGACATAGGCCAGGCGCGCCCCCAGCACGCCGCCCACCATGAGCCAGACCAGCAGGCGCGAGAGGTGATCGTCCGCGAGGTGTCCGAACCCGCCGCGCGCCAGGCGGCGCATGGCGGCGAGCGCCGCCAGGAAACCGAGCGCCATCATGGCGCCGAAGGCGTGCAGCGTGAGCGGGCCGAGATGGAATAAGACCGGGTGCATGGAATCCCCTGGGCGCGAAAATCCTACTGACAAGTGACAAAACAACCGATATAGTACGCAAATTGGCATTCAGAATCAAGAAGCCTTGCCTGCGCCATGTCCGAATCCATACATATTCTATACGACCCTGTCCCGCGGATGATCTGCCCCTTCTGCCATGCGCGGATGGATGTCAGCACGATCGCCCCGTTCAACAAGGCCATCTGCCCAGGCTGCAGCAACGAGGTGACCGTCCCGGCGCGGCTGGGCGCGTTTCTGCTGACGGAGCTGCTGGGCATGGGCGGCATGGGCGGCGTCTACCGCGCACACGACGAGACGCTGGGACGCGACGTGGCCATCAAGGTCATGCTCAAGAGCCTGGGCGACAATCCCGAGTTCGTCACATCATTCCGCCGCGAGGCCCAGGCCGCCGCCAAGCTCAACCACCCTAACATCGCGCAGATCTACTCGTTCGGCCAGGAGAAGGGCCAGCCCTACATCGTCATGGAGCTGGTGCCGGGGATGCACTTCGACCAGATGATCGCCGCGCCCGAGCCGCTGGACATCCCGATGGTCATGAAGATCGGGTACGACATCGCCGAGGGCCTGCAGCTCGCCGCCGAGGCCAACCTGATCCATGGCGACATCAAGCCCGAGAACATCCTGCTGGACGAGCGCAACCAGGCCAAGCTCGTGGACTTCGGCATCGCCGCCAAGCCCAGCAAGGGCGAGAACGAGATATGGGGCACCCCCTACTACATCGCACCCGAGCGCGTCCGCCGCCTGCGCGTCGATTTCCGCAGCGACATCTACTGCCTCGGAGGCACGCTCTACCATGCGATCGCCCAGCATCCGCCCTTCGAGGGCGCGGACGCGCTCGAGGTGGTCCGCGCCCGGCTCCAGGGGCCGCCGGAGCCCCTTGAGAAGTACCGCCCCGACGTCGATCCCGAGGTCGCGGCCATCATCATGCGCATGCTGCAGGCCGAGCCGGCGATGCGCTATCCGACCTACGGCTCGCTGCTGAGCGACATGCGCAAGTACCTGGCGCGGGCGCATCCCCAGGCGCCGACGACGCCGACCGGCAGGCGCATCGTGATCAAGGGACGCAAGGCGGCCATGGCCGCGGCCGCCGCCCCGGGCGCCACCCGGCAGATGCCGCTGCCCAATGCCACCGGCCGGGTCACCGGACCACTCGCCTCGCGCACGCGGCCCATGGTCATCACCCGCGGTATGTTTCCCGACCCGACCCTGCCGCAGGACACCGCCGCCGCGCCCAAGGCCGCCGGCAAGCCTCCATCCCCCCGGTGGTTGAAGGGCTGCGTGATAGCGGCCCTGGTGTTTGTCTTACTGGCAATCGTCGGCGGAGTCGGCACATGGGCCTTCCTCAGCCACCAGAAGAAGACGCTCGCCGCGCGCATCGCGGCCGAACGTGCGGAATCCTCGCGGCGCCAGACCGCGATGGCCACCCTGCACGGAACAATCCTGACGGGCGTTGAGACCTTGGCCGTGATCGAGACGCAGGCCGTGGCGCTGGTAACGCAGGCCGTGGCGCTGGTCGAGCAGGAACTTGGCGACGCCTACACGGCCCGCATCCTCGAGGAACCGCCCGCGTCGGCGTCCGTCCCGGAACCCACCGATGACAGCCTTTCCACTTCCGCGACCAATGCTGCGGAGGTGGCGGTGGCAGATGCAACGGCCGAGATCCCCGGGGGTTTGACGGAAACGGGCACGGTCGCCGCGGCCACGGCACCCGGCGGTGTGACGGAAACGGGCACGGTCGCCGCGGCCACGGCACCCGACGGCGAGGCGCCGCCGGACGGCGGAGCCGCCTTGGAAGCGCCGCCCGAGGCCGCTGCCGCGCCGGAGCCCCTGCCGCCCCTGGCCCAGATGGCGCGCGATGTGCAGCAGCAGGCATTGCCCCTCAGACAGGCCTTGAGCCGGGCGCGGCGCTGCGCCCAGGAGGCCGACGCGGTCATGGCCATGGCCCGCTCCATCACCAACACCACCCTCGGCACGCTCGAGGCTGCGCAGCGGAAGCTGGAAAGCCTGGCGGAGGCCGTCGGGCGCGCGCGCGCGGACGCGCCGCGGACGATCGAGGAGGTCCGCGCAAAGCTGGAGTCCCTGTCGCGCGAGGTCGGCCGTATAGTCGGAGAGCGCGAGCGCGCCGAGGCCGAGGCCCGGCAGCAGGCCGCGGCGCGGCAGGCGGCCGAGGAGGAGGCGCGGCGGCAGGAGGAATTGCGCGAGGCCGTCCGCGCGGAGGTCGCACTTGTGGCGGCGACCGTCGAGGCGCAGAAGGATGCCCTTATGCGGCATCAGTACGCGGACGTCCTGCGCGAGCTGCGCGCGCTCGAGGGGCAGATCCGCCACGATGAGGGACGCCAGGCGCTGGACACAGCCGTGCAGCGCGTCGCGTGCCTGCAGAATCTGCGCGACTTCCTGATCAGGCGGTTGGGCGAAGTGCCCTACAAGGACCGCGGCGGCTGGAGCGTCGAGAAGGCCGGACCGCGGGCGCTGGCCATCCGCAGCGTTGCCGGCACGGTCAGCGACGTGCCCTGGGAGAACGTCAACAACCGGGTCATGGCCGCCTTCATCAAGTTCTACATCCACGACGAGCAGCAGTCGCGCGCCCTGCGGCTCCGCGAGCGCCACGCGCAGACGGTCAACGCCATCGTCTACACGCTGACCTTCGGCGGGGGCACCGACGACGCCATGGCCATGGTCCGGACGCTGGGCCAGCGGGCGGTCGACATGCTGCCGAGCGAGCGGGCGGCGACGCTGCGCCTGATCCCGGAGCTGGCGGAACTCGTCGACTGACCCGGAGCGCCGCCGCGGCGGCGCCTTCCCATGCGCGCGAGACCGACGAGAGTCCCCCACACTCCGGCAGACGACAGGCCGCCGCTGCGGCGCAAGTCGGTGCGCCTGCCCGCCGTGGCGGGTACGCCCGGACTGCCGGTGGACGCGGACGCGCCCGAGCGCCGCCGCGCCGCCGCACCGCTGGGCCAGATCGTGGCGCGCCTGCTCGGGCACTACCGCATCCGCCTCTCCGCCAGGCCCGCGGCCCTGCTGGCCGCATGGCCCGCGCTGGCCGGCGCCGAGCTGGCCGCCCGGCTGCGGCCGGGAAAGCTGGAAGACGGCATCCTCTACCTTTACGCCCGCACCAGCGCGGACCTCTTCGAGATCCGGCGCTTCAAACTGCGCGCTCTCGAAGCGCGCATCAGGCAGCACCCCGCCTGCAAGGACATCCGCCAGGTCCGGCTGCAGCTCGATCCGGGCGAAGAGAGGACGCCCTAGCGGATCCGCGATGACCTGGAGCGTCCTGCATCTCAAGCCGCGCACGGAGAAGCGCGTCGCTGAAATCTGCGCGCGCCAGCGCCTGCCATGCTACCTGCCGCTGCGCCGCAGCGTGCGGATCTACCAGCGCCGCAAGGTGGTCTTCGATCTGCCGCTCTTCCCCGGCTATATCTTCGTCGCCTGCGACGAGTCCAGCCGCTCCCTCCTGTTCCGGGGCAACCACGTCATCCGCGTGCTGAAGCCGGAGAGCCAGATGAAACTGCTGCGCCAGCTTGTCCAGGTCCGCCGGCTGCTGCGCCTGGACCCCGAGATGGAGAGCGTGGATCCAATCACCAGCGGCGAGCATGTCCGCATCAGATCGGGCCCGCTGGCGGGCTTCGAAGGCATCGTGACGCAAGTCAGGAAGAAGCCGGGGAAGCGTCTCGTCGTGCTCAACGTCGAGATCGTCGGCCGCGCCGTGGCCACCGAGACGGACGCCCGCCTGCTCGAACGCCTCGGCCCGCCCCCGACACCCCGACGCCGGCAAGCCTGAGGATAAAATCCCTTGATCGTCGGGAGGCACGATGCTATGATACCGCCGTCGCGCGCGGCTGTCCGGACGGCATACTTGCCGGGGAGCAAATCCCCGTTCCCGAGCGTAGCCTGCGACGCGGAGAAGGCCGACCATGACATCCCGAGACAACGAACCGATCGCCCCGCTGGCCGCCATGGCCGAGGCCACCTGCCAGGTGGATGCCTCCTTCTATGCCAAGTACGACGTTAAGCGCGGGCTGCGCGACATCAACGGCAAGGGCGTGCTGGCCGGGCTGACGCAGATTGGCGAGGTGCAGGCGCACACCGAGACCGAAGACGGCTTGCTGGACGGCCCGGGCAACCTGATCTACCGCGGCATCGAAATCGGCGAGATCGTGGCGGGGTTTCTCGCGGAGGGACGGTGCGGCTTCGAGGAGACCGCCTACCTGCTGCTCTTCGGCGATCTGCCTTCGGCGGCGGATCTGGCGCGCTTCGAGCGCCTGCTCTTCGCCGGCCGCGCGCTGCCCAACGATTTCGTCCACGACTCGATCCTCAAGCTGGCCAGCCGCGACATCATGAACGCCATGGCGCAGTCGGTGCTGGCGCTCTACACGCTGGACGACAACCCCGACGCGACCGACATCCCGAATGTCCTGCGCCAGTGCCTGCGGCTGACGGCGGTCTTCCCGCTGCTGGCGGCCTACTGCTACCGCGCCTACGTCTACCGCCACCACGACCGTAGCTTGGTGCTGCACGCGCCCTCGACCGAGCTCCCGTCCGCCGCCAACTTCCTGCAGGTGCTGCGGGAGGACGGGCGCTACACCCCGCTGGAGGCCCAGTTGCTGGACCTCGCGCTGGTGCTGCACGCCGAGCATGGCGGCGGCAACAACTCCTCCTTCACCACGCATGTCGTCACTTCCAGCGGCACGGACACCTACTCCGCCATCACGGCGGCCCTCTGCTCGCTCAAGGGGCCGCGCCACGGCGGCGCCAACGTCAAGGTCGTGCAGATGTTCGACGACCTTAAGCGCGCGGTGAAGGATTGGGAGAACGAGCGGAAGATCGAGGAGTACCTCGACCGGCTGGTGCGCCAGGAAGCCTTTGACCGCTCGGGGCTGATCTACGGCATCGGGCACGCGGTCTATTCCGTCTCCGACCCGCGCTCGCTGATCCTGCGTGAGCATGTGGAGCGGCTGGCCCGGGAAAAAGGTTTGGAGGCGGAGATGCAGCTCTACCGCGCGGTCGAGCGCCTGGCGCCCGAGGTCATCGGCCGCCGCCGCAAGATCTACAAGGGTGTCAGCGCAAACGTCGACTTCTACTCGGGGTTCCTCTACCGGTTGCTGGAGATTCCGCAGGAACTCTTCACGCCGCTCTTCGCCATGTCGCGGATCGTCGGTTGGAGCGCCCACCGCATCGAGGAACTGGCCAACCGCGGCAAGATCATCCGCCCGGCCTACAAGAGCGTGGCGCCGCGCCGCCACTACGTTCCGCTGGCCCGGCGGGCGGCGTCCGCGGCGGCGGCGCCTTCGGGAACCCGCGCATGAAGCCCTTGCAGAGACCTGCGGACGCGGAGCGCCGCACGCGGATCGCCGCCGAACTGCGGCGCGACCAGGCAGCCCGGCGCGATGGCTACCGCGAGCGGGCGCTCAAGCTGCTGCCGCACGTCTGCGCCAGTTGCGGGCGGAACTTCGACGGCAGGCGGCTCAAGGAGTTGACCGTCCACCACCGCGACCACAACCACGAGAACAATCCCCCCGACGGCAGCAACTGGGAGCTGCTCTGCATCTACTGCCACGACCATGAGCACGAGAAGAACCTGCTCGCGGGGCACTACGAGGGCGCCACGGCGCGGCGCGACGAGCTGGCCCCCTCGGTCTTCAGCCAGTTTGCCGCGCTGGACAACCTCCTGCCGCCCGGCGAGGAAAACTCCGACACCCGGTAGGCCGGGGGGGGGGTAGGGATCCCGCGTATTCGGTTGGCGGTTGGGAGAGCGCGGGGTGCGCATGATGAGTGCGCGGAATGCGATGGTACGTCCTCGATAAATCTTAACGCATAGGGGGAAGTTAAAGATGGAACGGCTGAACAGGACGCACAGGTGGGGCGACGGCGTCCCTGCCTAGCCGCACGCAGCCCGGAAAATCTCGCGCCCTAACCACGTGCGGAAAGGTGGGGCGAGCTGTCCCCAGCGAGCCGCAGAACGGAAAGAATACCCACGGCCCAGCGCGCGGCTCGCCGGGGACGGCTCGCCCTACCCGTCGGCACGCAGCCCGGAAAATGATACCCGGCTCGCCGGGGACGGCTCGCCCTACCCGTCGGCACGCAGCCCGGAAAATCTCGCGCCCTAACCACGTGCGGAAAGGTGGGGCGAGC
>CAYPJN010000161.1:0-6379 GCA_964411055.1 uncultured Lentisphaerales bacterium
GGCGGCAAGTTCAACGACGACGTCTTCCAGTTCTCCGTCGGCATGAACGGCGTCGGGGCCAAGGCGGTGAACGCGCTGTCGGCGGACTTCGAGGTGCGCTCCTTCCGCGACGGCGAATTCTCCGAGGCCGTCTTCAGCAAGGGCAAGCTCGTCTCGGAGAAGCGCGGCAAGTGCCGGACGCCGGAGCGCAACGGCACCTTCGTGCGCTTCACGCCCGACGCCGAGATCTTCAAGAAGTTCCAGTTCCGCGAGGAACACGTCGCCCGTCGCATGCGGATGTACGCCTACCTCAACGCCGGCCTGACGCTGGAGGTCAACGGAGATAAGTTCGTCTCGGAGAATGGCCTGCTCGATCTGATCCACGACGAGGCGCAGTTCGAGAAGCTCTACACCCCTTTCCACTACCGCTCCAAGACCCTTGAGCTGGTTTTCACGCACACCAACCGTTTCAGCGAGGAATACTATTCGTTCGTCAACGGCCAGTTCACGAACGACGGCGGCACGCACCTCTCGGCCTTCAAGGAGGGCCTGCTCAAGGCGGTCAACGACTTCAGCAAGAAGAAGTTCGACGGCGACGATGTCCGCGAGGGGATCATCGGCGCCGTCGCCATCCGGCTCAAGGATCCGGTCTTCGAGTCGCAGACCAAGAACCGGCTGGGCAACACCGAGATCCGCACCGACCTGGTCGCCGAGATCAAGCGCGTGATCGTCGAGATGCTGCACCGCGAGCCGGAGGAGGCCGCCAAGCTCATCGGCAAGATCGACGAGACCAGCAAGCTGCGCGCCGAGCTGAACCAGGTCAAGAAGCTCGCGCGCGAGCGCTCGCGGGCCGTCACGGTGCGCGTGCCGCAGCTCAAGGACTGCAAGCGCCACCTCCACATGCAGCGCGGCACGGGGCTCGACTCGATGATCTTCATCACCGAGGGACTCTCCGCCGCCGGCTCGATCACCAGCAGTCGCGACGTCAACACGCAGGCGGTCTTCACCCTGCGCGGCAAGCCGCTCAACGTCTGCGACCTCAAGCGCGACGCGATCTACAAGAACGTCGAGATCTACAACCTGATGCAAAGCCTCGACATCGAGGAGACGGTCGACCACCTGCGCTACCAGAAGGTGATCCTCGCCACGGATGCCGATGTCGACGGCCTGCACATCCGCAACCTGATGATCACCCTCTTCTTGCGTTTCTTCGACCGGGTCATCCGCGAGGGGCACCTCTACATCCTGGAGACGCCGCTCTTCCGTGTGCGCAACAAGAAGGAGACGGTCTACTGCTACAGCGAGGAGGAGCGGGTGGCCGCCATCGCCAGGTGCGGCGGCAAGCAGGCCGAGATCACGCGCTTCAAGGGCTTGGGCGAGATCGACCCCGGCGAATTCAAGCACTTCATCGGCCCCTCCATGCGCCTGACGCCGGTCGACAGCAGCCGCGACCACGGCATCCCCGAGACGATCGGTTTCTACATGGGGCGCAACACGCCCGAGCGGCGCGAGTATATCATGGGAAATCTGGTGATCACCGAGGATGCGTTGTCGTGAGCAGGGATAAGAAGCATCAGAACCCCCGTCGAAAACCCGCGCCGGAGAACGCCACCGAGCCGCCCAGCCTCTTCGACAACCTCGACGCCTTCCTGGCGGCGCCCGCCGCCTCCGCGCCCGCCGCCCCGCCCACTCCCCAGGCACCCGCGCCCGCCCCCCAGGGAGCCGCGTCCGCCGCGTCCGGTAACGGGGCGGGGGAGCGACACACGCCCGCAGCCTCCGCGCCCGCCGCCCCCGCGACAGCGGCCGCGCCGGCGGTCGGCGCGACCAAACCCCCGCTCCGCGAGAAGGAGGCCTTTGTCCACGGCGGCAAGGGCCCGATGCGCGAGCTGATGAACGACAACTTCCTGCAGTTCGCCTCCTACACGATCTGCAACCGCGCGATCCCCACGGTCGAGGACGGCCTGAAACCCGTGCAGCGGCGCATCATGCACGCGCTCTGGGAGAAGGACGACGGGCGTCTCATCAAGGTGGCCAACATCGTCGGCCACACCATGCAGTACCATCCGCACGGCGACGCCTCCATCGGCGACGCCATCGTCAACCTCGCCAACAAGCGCTACCTGATCGAGGGGCAGGGCAACTTCGGCAACCTCTTCACCGGCGATCCGGCCGCGGCCATGCGCTACATCGAGTGCCGCCTGACCGAGCTCGCGCGCCGCGAGATCTTCAACCCGAAGCTGACTGAATTCATCCCCAGCTACGACGGCCGCAACCAGGAGCCGGTGCTGCTGCCCTCCAAGCTGCCCCTGCTGCTGATGCTGGGGGCCGAGGGCATCGCCGTCGGCCTCTCGACCTCGATCCTGCCCCACAACTTCATCGAGCTGCTCGAGGCGCAGATCGCCATCATCCAGAAGAAGCCCTTCCAGCTCTTCCCCGACTTCCAGACGGCCGGCCTCATGGACGTGGCGGAGTACGCCGACGGCGTCGGCCGCATCAAGATCCGCGCCCGCATCGTCCCGCGCCAGCACAACCGCCTCGTGATCACCGACCTGCCCTGGGGCAACACGACCGAGTCGCTGATTTCGGACATCGAGGACGCGATCCGCCGCAAGAAGGTGCCCGTCAAGGAGATCAGCGACTTCACCTCCGACAAGGTAGAGATCGAACTGACGCTCGCCCCGGGCGCCACGCAGGAGAAGGCCACGCAGGCGCTCTACGCCTTCACCAAGTGCGAGTCGTCAGTGACGAGCCGCCCCGTGGTGCTCTTCCAGAACCGCCCGCGCGAGATGACCGTCAGCGAGATCCTTGCCGTCTGCACCGAGCAGCTCCTCGACATCAGCCGGCGCGAGCTTGAGCTGCGCCGCGACCAGCTCGACGCGGCCTTCCACGCCAAGACCCTCGAACAGATCTTCATCGAGCAGCGCATCTACAAGCGTATTGAGGAGCAGACCACCTACGAGGCCGTGCAGCAGGCGGTGCTCGATGGCTTCGTTCCGTTCCGCAAGCAGTTGCGGCGCGACGTGACGATCGAGGATGTCGAGGGACTGCTGCAGATCCGCATCCGCCGCATCTCGCGTTACGACATCAACAAGAACCGCGAGGAGATCGCCGCGATCCTCAAGGAGGAGGGCGAGGTCGCCGACAACCTGGCCCACCTGCGCGCCTACGTCGTCCGCTACCTGAAGGGGTTGATCAAGAAGTACAGCCGCGACTACCCGCGGCTGACGGAGATCGCCGCCCGTCCCTTCGGCGCGATCGAGGTGCGCGAGCTGACCGCCACGGAACTGACCATCAAGCTCGACCGCGAGGGCGGCTTCATCGGCACCGACGTCCGCGGCGGCGAGGAGCTTTTCAAGTGCTCGTCGCTCGACAAGATCCTCATTGTCTGGGACGACGGCCGCTACAAGATGATGCCGCCCCCGGACAAAATATTCATCGACCACGACTTCACGGACATCCGGCTTTACGACCGCAACCGCGAGTTCACGGCAGTCTACACCGAGGCGCACTACGGCTTCACCTACATCAAGCGCTTCGCCTTCGGCGGCCTGATCCAGAACAAGGAGTACCGGCTGGCCCCCGAGAAGAGCAAGCTGCTGCTCTTCTGCGAGGGGACGCCCGAGACGCTCTACGTGAAGTACCGCCCCTCCAAGGGACAGCGCATCCACCAGCAGGCCTTCACGCCGTCCGAGGTGGTCGTCAAGGGCGTCTCGGCCCGCGGCCGTCAAATGACCTCCAAGCCCGTGGCGCGCCTGACGACAGACAAGCCGCGCGGCTGGAACGATTCGGACGAGAACTCGCCAAAAGGCGTCCTGCTTTAGTAGGCCTGCGAGCCAAGGAGACAACCAATGCCTGAACCCAGACTGGGCGACACAACTGTGCAATACGAACTAATGTTCGGGCGCCAGGCCATGGCGCGGATACGGGCCTGTCCCCTGGGCTACCTGCCCATCGGGTGCCCCGAACGCCACGGCGACCACCTGCCCATGGGCCTCGACGCCATCAAGGCGCACCGCATCTGCTGCCGCATCGCGCAGTCGCTGGGCGGCACCGTCTTCCCGGCACACCACTATGCAGGCATCCACGCCATGAGCGAGGAGCGGCTGCGGAAGTACACCGGCGAGTGGGGCAACCTCTACATGGACGCCACGGCCGAGGCCCATCTGCTCGATGTCGTGCACCAGCTCGCACGCACCGGCATCCGCACACTCGTCCTCTACTCGGGCCACTATCCGGGTTGCCAGGTCGAGATGATCAAACAGATCCGGGAGCAGGCCGCGACACGCTTCGGCCTGCGTGTCGTGCCCTTCTGCGAGTCGATGATCGGGCCCGGCGATCACGCCGGGGTTTCGGAAACCTCGCTGCTGCTGGCGGTCGCCCCGGAACTCGTCGACATGACGCGCATCGGTCCGGAGAACTTCGCCGACCACGGGTGGACCGAGGAGAAGTCGCCGCTGAAGGCCACACGCGAACGCGGCGAGGCCGACATCGCGCGGATCATCGACTGGATGCGCGCGCAACTGGCCGGCTGAGGCCGGCCGCCCGGCATCCGCCTCTTCCGCGAGGAACTGAACCGCGTCCGGGGCGCGACCGCACCCCGGCCCCCATGTAAAGCCGGGCTAATATGATAAAGTCGCTTGCTTTATCATTGTACCGCCTCACGCCTCGGCCTGCGCGTCGATGCGGATCTCCGCCCAGGCGAGGTCGGTGATGTCGCGCTCCGACGACCGGTTGTAGAGCTCGATGGCGTTGATGCCGTCGTGCAGGGCGCCCTCCGGCACGCGAAACTGCACGTAGTGCATCTTCTCCGTGACCAGGGGCGGGAGCGGCTCGTCCGGCGCCGGCGCGCACGGCACCGTGTTCAGCAGCAGGTCTACGTCGAGGGGCGAGCGCGCGCCCACAACGACGTGCGCCAGCCTTCCGGCCGTGGCGCCGCCGGCGTCGACGCGGATCGACCCGTTGCAGCAACCCTTCCAGATGATCCAAGGGAAGCGGGAGCCGGAATAGCAGCCCTCCGCCATGTCGTCGTGGCGCGTGACGACATGCCGCCGGGCGCGCCGCTCGACTTCCGCCCGGTTCCCCGCGTAGCCGAAGAGCTCCTGTACGCCGTCGAAGCGGTTGCGCGGAAAGTGGTTGTAGAAGTAGACGGTGTCGGCACCCCCGTGGTAGTAGGTGGCCGCGAAACCGTGATCGGTCTCGGTCGACATGTGCAGGTAGGGGCCGCCGGGGGCGGCGCCCATGTTGCAGTCGATGCAGGGCGCCAGGATCGTGCCGGCGGGCAGCAGCCGCTTCCATAGGTGGAGGTGGATGTCGTTCTCGCTGTTGGTGTTGTTGGGGCTGGGGATGACGACGTCGACGAGACCCTCGCGCGCCCAGGCGCAGACGTCCATGCCCGTGGCCACGGCGTCCGTGAAGAGGTAGGGCACGCGGACGGCGATGCGCATGCGGTGCCCCCACTTCGCCGCAGCCTCGTCGGCGAGGCGGCGCGTGTCGCGCAGGAAGCGCGTGAGGATCGCGGTGTTGCGCTCGTCGTGGCCGGGGCGGAAAACGGGGATCGAGCGCAGCCAGTCGAGTTCCAGGCCGTCCGACTCGTAATCCAGCAGGTACTCCCGCGCCAGGGCCAGATGGTAGTCGTAGACTTCCGGCTGCGCGTAGTCGAAGGCGTTGTCGTGCCAGTCGCCGCGCCAGGTGTGGCGGTACCAGGCGCGTATCAAATCCTTGCGCTGCACCCAGAGGTCGCCGTGCTGGGGCAGGTGCTCGGTCTGCATCGGGGTGTAGTGGACATCGTTCATGCGCATGCTGTGCCACATCTCGACACCCCGTTCGCGGCAGGCCTCGTAGCGCACCCGCATGAAGTCGGGCACGTTCTTGAGGAGCAACTGCGGATTCTGCACCAGTCGCAGGTAGTTGTCGTCGGTCGGTTTTCCGCGCAGGAGCAGGTGGCCGTCGGCATCGACGGTGCAGTCCTTCCAGATCGGCGTGAAGACCTTGCTGTCGAAGAGCGCCCGCTGAAAGTTGAGGTTGTAGAAGACCGCCTCCACGCCGCCGCGCGCCGTGTAGAAGTCGACATCCTTGCGGATGCCCTCGGCCGTCATCGTCTCCGGTGCGGCCAGCCAGAAGTTCCATGCGTCGGAATTGATGAAAATGCCCGCCATCGGTGTCTCCCTGTTTGAAGGAAGAATCATAGGACCGCGGCTAGTCAGCGTCAACATACAATGGATCCCGCCACCTGAACAGCGCCATGCCCTGGAGCGCTTTCCGCGGCGGAGTGCCGGCCGACGGCGATACAGCGCGCGACAGCGGCCACCTGCACCTGCTGACGGAGGGCGGCATTATGGTGCGCGTGCCGTAATCGGCTAGCCACAGGGGGGCGCGCGGGGGGCGCATGGAGGAGCGGGCG
>CAYPJN010000162.1:0-713 GCA_964411055.1 uncultured Lentisphaerales bacterium
TCTGGCACAGCGGACCGCGGGACCGCTTCGGGCTTGGCCCGTTTCTTGCCGTCAACGACGACCTCATGCTGCTCATGAACGATACTGGCGTGGTGACCCTGGCGCGCGCGACCCCCTCGGGCTATTCGCGCCTGGCGCGGCACGCCCTCTTTCCCGGGGGGCGCGACGCCTGGGGCCCCATGGCGATGGTGGACGGCTGTCTGCTGTTGCGCGACAGCACACGCCTGGTGTGCGTCGATCTGCGCTAGCCGCCGCTTCAACATTTCCTCTGGAGAATGCCTTTGTACTGTTGTTCAATGCGCGTGCCGATGCTGTTGCTGCTCGCGGGAGCCGTCGTCGGCGGGCTGCGCGCCGAAGCGCCCGCCGACGCCCGGAAGACCGCTCCCGTTGTAGTCATCCATGGACAGCGCTCGCTGGCCGCCGAGAGCGACCGCCGCTATGCGCTCTCGCTCTCGCGCCATGCCGTGCGCTGGTTCCGTGAGGGCGGACTGGAGGCCGATCTACGCAGCGACGCGCAACTGGCCGCCGATCTGCACGGACGGCAGGTGGCGATGCTCAACCACTGCGCCCAGCCGCAGCCCGACCAGTTGCGCGAACTCCGGGCCTTCGTGTCCCGGGGCGGCACGCTGATCGTCTGCTACTCCGCCTCGCCTGACCTTGCCGACCTCATGGGGGTCCGCCTGGGTGCCTATCTCAAGGCCGACGCCGGCCAG
>CAYPJN010000162.1:723-6356 GCA_964411055.1 uncultured Lentisphaerales bacterium
GTTCTCCTCCATGTGCTTCGAGCCGCGGAAACCCGTCAACACCCCGCGTAAGATCGCGCAGTCGTCGCCCAACATTCTCCAGGCGGTCGCGGTCGAGGGGCGGTCGACGGTGCTGGCCTGGTGGGCCGACCGCCAGGGCCGGCCGAATGGCCAGGCGGCTTGGCTCCAGGGCGCGGCGGGCTTCTGGATGACCCACATCCTGACGGCCGACGGCGACGCAGCCGCGAAGGGGCGCCTGCTGGTCGCGCTGGCCGCCGACCGGCATCCCGCGCTCTGGCGCGAGGCGGCCGCCGCGCGGCTGAAACGCGCCCTGGCCGGCGCGCCCTGGGCTGGGCAGGAGGAGGCCCGGCGCCAGGCCCAGGCCATCCCGGACCGCAAGCGCCGCGAGGCCGCCCTCGCAGCGGTGGACCAGGCCTATGGCGGCCGCGGCGAGGCGCGGCGCATGCTGGACGCTGGACGTGGCGCCGAGGCCTGGCTGGTGGTCGACGAGATGGGCGGACGGATGATGGAGGCCTATGGGATGATGCAGGCGCCGCGGGCCGGCGAGATCCGGGCCGTCTGGGATCATTCGGGACAGGGACTCTATCCGGGCGACTGGCCGCGCACCTGCCGCGCACTCAAGGCGGCCGGCATTTCGGATCTGATGGTCAACGTGGCCGCGCCGGGCTTTGCCCATTGCCGCCTCGACGCGCTGCCGCGTTCTACGGTCTACGAATCGCAGGGGGACCAGCTCGCCGCCTGCCTGGCGGCCGCGCGGCCGCTCGGATTGCGCGTGCATGCCTGGATGATCGCCTTCAGCACCACGCACGCGACGCCGTACCGGATGCAGGTCTTCGCCCGGCGCGGCTGGCTGCTGCAGGCCACGGACGGAACCGATGCGCCGTGGCTCGATCCCGCCGTGCCCGAGGTGCGCGCCATGCTGGTACAGGCGGCCGGGGAGCTCCTCGCGCGCTACCGTGTCGACGGCCTGCATCTCGACTTCGTGCGCTATCCCGACTACTACGGCTCTCTGGGCGAGGGCGTGCGACGGCGCTTCGAGGCGTCGCGGGGCCAGAAGATCGCCGACTGGCCGGAGGCGGCCCGGCGCCGCCCGCTCTTCAACGAACTCGTCCGCTGGCGCTGCGCGCAAACCACCGCCCTGGTCGCGGAGATCCGCCGCCTGCAACGGCGGGTCGCCCCCGGCACCTGGCTCACGGCGGCCGTACTGGGCAAGTATCCCACCTGCGTCGAGTCGGTCAACCAAAACTGGGAGGGCTGGATCGAGCAGGGCTATCTCGACTACGCGCTACCGATGAACTACACCGAACAGCGCGACGCCTTCGGCGCGCTGGTCGCCCAGCAGACCCGTTCGCGCCGGCAGGCGGCGCGGCTCGTGGGCGGCATCGGGGTGACCGCCTCGGAGAGCCGCCTCGACGCGGTCGGCGTCATCGACCAGGTCAAGCTGCTGCGTGCGGGCGATGCGGCCGGCTTCGCGCTCTTCGACCTCGATGCGACCCTCGAGCGTGAGATCCTGCCCGTGCTGCGGCTTGGCCTGACGGCACCGCGCACCACGGATGAAAAGTGATGCTGCGGGTGTATCCGATATAGCTGCTGGATGAAAAAATAAAGACAGGCCCGGCATCAGTCCAGCAGCAGCGCCGCGATCTCCGGGCCCTTGCGCCGCAACTCGCCGCGGGTGAGGCCGTCGAGCTCGTGCGGGAAGACGATCCACTGGCGGGTCGCGTGCAGATAGTAGTCCGGACGGGCGTCCGTGCGGTTGCGCGACGGCTTCCAGAAGAGCGTGGCCACCCGCGCCTCGGCGCCGCGGGCGGTCACGATCTCGCGCATGTGCTCCGCGGTCAGGCCCGTGTCGAAGATGTCGTCGACGATCAGCACGCGCCGGCCCGGCCGTATCCTTTCGAGCTGTTGCGGGGCGAGGCTGAACTCGGGCGCGCGCGCCTGGCGCAGGCCGGCATAGGACGAGCACTCGACCGGCAGGTGATCCTTGCGCATTCCCTTGTAGACGAAGAACTCGTGGATGGCGAGGCCGACCGGGGCGCCGCCGCGCCAGAGGATGACCAGCAGATCCGGATCCCAGCGCGAATCATGGATGCGTCGCGCCAGCCGGAAACTGTCCAGCAGAACCTCGTTGCCGGAAAGATAGCGTTTGCGGGGCGCAGTCATTCGCGGGTATCCATGTTGCGATTCTAACATGCAGAGATTCACAAGGACAATTGGAAAGCTGCCAAATGCCATATGCTCCAATATTCCAGTTGCGGATTCGAACGGTGCGTCATATGATGAGTTCGTGCATGAGGCACGTGGCTCCGCGGCTATCTCGCGGAAGGAATACGTATGTTGAGGATCGGAGTTCTGGGCTCGGGCAGCGGCAGCAACATGCAGTCCATCGTGGACGCGGTCGCGGCGGGAACGCTCGAGGCCCGGGTGGTCTGCGTGCTGAGCGATGTGCCGGGCGCCGGCATCCTGGAACGGGCGGCGCGGCACGGCATCCCGCACCAGTACGTGGATCCCGCGCCCTTCAAGACCAAGCTCGAAGGCGCGGCCGAGGAGCGCGTCATCGGGCTTCTGCGGGACTTCGGCGCGGACACTGTCGTGCTCGCGGGCTTCATGCGCGTGGTCAAGCCCGGCCTGCTGCATGCCTATCCGCGCCGCGTGCTGAACATTCATCCCGCCCTGCTGCCGGCCTTTCCGGGGCTGGCCGCCTGGAAGCAGGCGCTGGACTACGGGGTGAAAGTTGCCGGTTGCACGGTGCATTTCGTGGACGAGGGCATCGACAGCGGGCCGGTCATCGTCCAGCGCTGTGTGCCGGTGCGCGACGACGACACGCCGGAGTCCCTGCATGCCCGTATCCAGACCGAGGAGCACTCGGCCTATCCCGAGGCGCTGCGCCTGCTTGCGGCCGGACGCCTGCGGGTGGACGGACGGCGCGTGTTATCCGCCTGATGACGATGCGAACCCCCAGCGGAGCAGACGAAAATGGCTACCATTGATGTCCTATTGCGCCACATGGTCGAGAACGGGGCGAGCGACCTCCACCTCACCAGCACCTTCAAACCCTATCTCCGCATCAATGGTACGATGATCGTGCAGGACGGCTTCGCCACCATGACGAGCGCGACGATCTTGGCCATGCTGGAGGAGATCATGCCGCGCCACAACCTGGATCAGTTCAGGCGCGAGTGGGATACCGACTTCGCCTACGAGGTCGAGGGACTGGGCCGCTTCCGCGTGAACGTCTTCAACGACCGCTTCGGCGTCGGCACGGTGCTGCGATTGATTCCCTCGGTAATCCCGACGATTGAGCAGCTAAACCTGCCCAACGCCCTGCGCAACTTCTGCTACCTTTCCAAGGGGCTGATCCTTATGACGGGACCCACGGGCTGCGGCAAGTCGACGACGCAGGCGGCGTTGATCAACCACATCAACCACATACGCGACGAGCACATCATCACGATCGAGGATCCGATCGAGTTCGTCCACCAGCCGCTGCGGTGCCTCATCAACCAGCGCGAAGTGCACCGCGACACCGAAAGCTTCGCCCGCGCGCTGCGCGCCGCGCTGCGCGAGGATCCCGACATCGTGCTCGTCGGCGAGATGCGCGACCTGGAGACGATCGAGATTGCCATCGAGACCGCCGAGACCGGCCACCTTGTCTTCGGCACGCTGCACACCAACTCCGCCCCGGCGACGATCGACCGCGTCATCGACAAGTTTCCCGCCGAACGCCAGAACCAGATCCGCTCCCTGCTCGGCGACTCGCTGCAGGGCGTGGTGGCGCAGACGCTCTGCAAGCAGATCGGCGGCGGGCGCATCGCGGCCTTCGAGGTGCTCGTGGTCAACGTCCCGGTCGCCGCGCATATCCGCGAGGGCAAGACCTACATGATCCCCTCCGTCATGCAGACCAGCCGCAACTTAGGCATGCAGACCTTCAGCGAGGAGCTGACCAACCTGGTGCTCAGAGGCAAGATCACCGTCGAGGAGGCCTACATCAAGGCCGTCAACAAGGAGGACATGCGCGTGACGCTGGAGAACCACGGCCTGACTCTAGACTTCCTGGACGCCGACCGGCCGGCGCCTGTCGACCGCACCGAGGAGGTGCGGACGACGCTGGCCGAACTGCGCGAGAGCCTCAAGACCTCGCCGGACGACCCGAACGTGCTGAACGACCTGGCCTGGACGCTCGCCACCACGCCAGTAGACTCCCTGCGCAACGGACGCGAGGCGGTGAGGCTGGCGGAGCGCGCCGTGAAGCTGACCAAGAGCCAGGAGGCGGGTGCGCTCGACACGCTCGGCGTGGCCTATGCCGAGGCCGGCTCCTTCCGGCGCGCCGCGGAATACACCCAGCAGGCGCTGGCGATGGCGCGGGCCAAGAAGCTTGAGGCGATGATCGGCCCCCTGACCATGCGCCTGAAGCGCTTCACTCTCGAGCAGCCCTTCCGCGACGAATAGGACGGCTTGGCAGCCGCCTAGCGCATACGGCGTGCGAGCGCGGCGAGACGCCGCGGGAGCTCCGTGTAGGGAAAGAGCCGCTGGTAGCTCAGCAGCCCGGAGAGCGCCGAGGCCATGACATGCTCGCCGCGCTCCTCCATGATCGAGACGGGATTGAGCCCGCCGATGACCACGGCGCCGCAGCAACCCTCGCTGGCCGGGATGCCCAGGAGCTCGCAGCCCGGCGCGCCCATGCGGTAGAAGCCGCCCAGCCCCGCGGCATCCGTCTTGGCGGCGAGGCGCCGGGCGGGTTCGGCCGCGCCGGCCGGCAACTCGCGGAAGCTCGCGCCTATAAGCCCGTTGCCGGTGCGGATGGCGGCGCGGTAGCTCGTGAAGCCGCCGCGGATGAAGATCACGAGCGGATCGAGGCTCGTGCCCCGGTAGTCAATGGCCTCGGCAAAGCGGACGGGATTGCCGTCCTGCAGTTCCAGCAGCCCGCCGTACTTCGACTGCACGGGAATGCCATGCTGCAGCAGGATCCCGTTGAGGGTGATCGAGCAGACCGTGCAGAAGCCAATCATGCGGTTGGGCACGTCGATCTCGCCGATGCGCTCGCCGGGCTCCGCCAAGGCGACGAGTTGTCCCATGCCGTAGCCCTTGGCGAAGACGGCGGCGATCTCGCCCAGCGCGCCGCGGAGCTGTTCGGGCGTGCAGAGGGTGGTGTTGACGACCACCTCGCCGTCGCGCCGGTCCAGGTCGAACGTCATCGCGTAGGTCATGGCGTCGATCTTGGACGAGAGAAACCCGATGCGCTCGTGCGTGCGCGACAGATGCAGTTCCGCCAGGCCCGCCTCCGATAGCCGCCGTCCGCGCCGGCCCAGGCTGAGCGTTACGCCCTGCCGGTCCATCTCCTGGAGGTCGAGCCGGATGGTGCGCTCGCTAACATCGAGCCCGCGCAGGTTGAGCTCGTAGGCGATGTCGTGGCTGATCACGGGGCGCTCGTGCTGCCTGAGGACTTCGAGGATCGCCAGTCGGCGCCGCTTGAATTTGCCGTTCATGTTTCTGCATGCCTCCGGCTCCGGCCCGCATCCGAACCGTGCAAGCGGACAATAGCATATGCGCAGCTTACCGTCGACGATTTTGGCCGGCACGCGGTAATCGGCTAGCCACAGGGGGGCGCGGGAAGCGCATGCTGCGAGGGCTGG
>CAYPJN010000163.1:0-6326 GCA_964411055.1 uncultured Lentisphaerales bacterium
GGCAACGAACTGGGCGAGCGGTCACGACGTGCAGGATTCCAAGGGCCTTGACATGAAATATCCGATAACATGGATCGCCGCGCTCGCGCTGACGGCGGCCTCGGCCGGAGCGAATGCGTTCCGCGTTACGCCGTACGTCCAGAATCCGGCGACGAACGCGATGACCCTGATGTGGCTTATGCAGGAGGACGGCCAGGCGACCCTCTCCTGGCAGGAGGCCGGGGGCACAGGCTCCGGCAGCGTCGCGACGACCCCGCGCCTGGCCACGGAGTTCTCGTACATCGACACGCAGACGAACTACCCCGGCCATTTCCTGCCGTTCACGACGCCATACCAGCACCGCTACCGCATCACCGGCCTCAAGCCCGACACGCGCTACGGCTACACCGTGACCTGCGGCGGCTGCGTCTATTCCAACAGCTTCCGCACCGTGCCGGCCGTCGACCGGCCCTTGCGCTTTGTCTGCTTCTCCGATAGCGAGACGCAGCCGGAGTCGACCGGCGCGAAGGTCGTCTGGGAAGATCCGGCCGACGACGCGTCGCCCCGCCCCTATTTCATCGACCAGACCACCGGTTACGCGAGCAACACGGCCGTGATCGTCAGACGCCAGCCGGACTTGCTGCTCTTCGCCGGCGACCTGGCCGAAATGGGATCGAAGCAGGTGGACTGGGACGAGTTCTGGCGCCACAACGCCGGGCCGTTCAACGACCACGCCGGCTCGATTCCCTTTCTGGCCTCGCCCGGCAACCACGAGTACCACGACTACTTCTCCGAAGCCGGCGAGATCGGCATGCGCAAGTACCTCTCCTACTTCGAGTTCGCGACCAACGGCGCTTCCGTCGCCGCCGATCAGCAGGAGCGCTTCCACCGCCTCGACTACGGCAAGGCGGTGTTCCTTTTCCTTGATCTCAACAACGGCCCCAATGCCGATCCCCTGAAGGACACGAACCTCTATCTTTACGAGGCCACCTGCCGCGCGCCTCTGTTTGACGCGACCTCCGCGCAGTACCAGTGGCTCGAGCAGCAACTCGCGGACGCCCAGCGCCGGGACAAGTTCATCTTCGTCGTCTCCCACCAGTGCCCCTATTCCGTCGGGTATCACGGCCGCTTAAACAACGAGAACGGAGAAGTGCTCTCCGGCACCGCGGCGCGCGCTCTCACGCCGCTGCTGCTCCGCTACGGCGCCACCGCCTGGCTCGCCGGGCACGACGAACTCTACGAGCACTCCGTTCTCCACGGCGACGAGATCCGCCCCGGCGGCGCGACCAACGCGGCCTCGCTGCATGTCTACGATCTCGGCATGGCCGGCGACGGTCTCCGCGGACGGCCGCGCATCTCCGGTACGAATCAGTATGAAGTCTTCCGCGCCCACAAGGACGCCCCGGAAGTCTGGGAGGATGGCCTGCTCGTCGCCGGCGGCAAGCACTACGGCCACATGGAGGTGAACATCACGACGAACGAGACCGGTGGCTGGGAAGCCCGTCTCACCCCGGTGTACGTTTTCGTCACGACCAACGCGCAGGGCACCGCGCTGGGCTTTGATCGCCGCACCTACGACGACGAGGTGGTCGTCACAAAGTCGGCCGCGTCCCCCCCGTCGCCCCGCTCCACACCCACGGCCCTGATGGTGCAATAGGGCTTGGGCTGCGGCCTATTTCAGCCGGCCAGGGCGCGGAACTTGCAGACCCGGTGGAGCGTGATCAGGTTCGTGTCGTGGCTGTCCTTCGCCTCGGCATCGCCTGACCGGCTGAGCACGAGCAGGTCCTCGCCGTCGATCAGCATCGAGGCGTAATGCCGCGAGGCCGATGGAGCGGGTCCCTCGGCGACGCACCCGGCCCAGCGCCAGTCGAACAGATTCCTGGAGTGGAAGAGCGCGAGCCGCTGACGATCCTCGAAGTAGCGCTGGTCGTTCGTCAGCGTCTCGGGTTTCGCCATGGCAGTGCGGCTCTCGGAGGCGATCAGCCAGTAGCGCGCGTCGCGCGCGTCATAAAGGATGTGGAACTTCATGTAGCCGCCGGGGAACGGCACGAACAGCAGCGGCGTGCCGTCCTTTTGCGGGATCGTCTCGAGCGCCAGCGATCCGTCGTCCTGTTCGCGGCCGCGCAGCACGGCCGCGACGTTGCGCGACTGCAGGCCGCCCAGACGTAGGAAGAGCAGGAGCGAGCGTCCCTCCGGATCGTGGAACTTGTGGCTCGGATCGTGAACGCGCACGACATTCGACTCCAGCCAGCACGACGGCTGGATGCCGAAAAGGTTGGGCGTCCGGGGCACGATCGTCTCAAACGTCAGCTTGTTCGAGAAGGTCCAGCTCGCGGGGTCGCACAGGTCGGCCGATTCGTCCGCCCTCATCAGCAGCGGATCGCCGCCGGCCCAGCGGTCGGTGAACGGCATATGTTCCATGCTCAGGTAGAGCATGCCGCCGTGGTGGTCGACGGCGCAAGGCGCCTGGTGCCAGTGATTCACGGCATCCAGAACGGAGGGCTCCGACCAGGACTCGCCATTGTCGTCGCTGCGCGAGATCAGCAGACGGCCGCTGTGCCCCAGTAGATAGAGTCGGGCACCGGCCCGTAGGATGCGCGCATGCAGCATTGGCAGGCGTCCCGTCAGGCGCCAGGTCTTCCCGTGATCGTCGGAGACCTGGATCTGGCACTGGTTGGAGCCGTAGTCGCCATGGTCGGACTTGGGTCCCGGGATATGCCGCAGCCCGGGCCCGGCGATGTCGTAGCTCAGAAGGATCCGCCCGCCGAACCCCTGCGTGATCCAGGGCGAATAGCAGTAGAGGTCGAGGGGGGCCGGAGAACGGAAGACGACTTGTTCCGCCTGGCTGATCATACGCGCCGCCTTGCCATGGCAGCCGGCCTTCCGGGGAACTGCGCATGGATGGCGAGCTTGCCACCGGCCATGATGTCGGCGGTGCGCTCGCCCCAGGGGGCGACGATGAGGAACCGCTCCCGGCGGTCGGCGCGGATCGACACGGCGCAGGTGTTGCCGCTCCAGCGGAGGTCGACGGTCAGTCCGCCGCGGGCGCGCAGGCCGGAGACGCGGCCGCCCCTCCAACTCGCGGGCAGGGCTGGGAAGAGGCGCACGAGAGTGCGGCCGTCGCCGGTGGTCTCGTGGCTCTGGAGCAGCATTTCGGCGACGGCGGCGGTGGCGGCGAAGTTGCCGTCGATCTGGAACGGCGGATGCGCGTCGAACAGGTTGCGGTAGACGCCGCCCCCGTGGTAGCCGCCCGGGCCGGGCGACACCAGGGTGAGCAGGTGGTGGAGAATGCGTTCGGCGCGTTCGCCTTCGAGAAAACGGGCGCGGAGCAGGGCGCGCCAGCCCATCGCCCAGCCCGTGCTGAGGTCGCCCCGGACGTTGAGCGAGCGCCAGGCGGCGTGGAAGCATTCGGGGTTGCGCAGGCTCGTGAACTCCGCGGCGGGATAGACGCCGTAGAGGTGCGAGACATGGCGGTGGTGCGGGTCCTTGTCGGGGAGGTCGCAGCCGAATTCCGCCAGCCGGCCGTCGGGCAGGATGCGCGGCGGGCGGAGGCGCGGAAGCTGGGTCGCGAGCGTCGCGAGCACGGCGTCCTTCTTGGTGTCGATGCCGAGGACCGCGGCCGCATCGAGGCAGGTCTCGAAGAGTTCGCGGATGATGGAGAGGTCCATCTGGCTCCCCTCGCCGCAGGTGCAGTCCTCGCCGGTCTCCGGATCGATGAATCCATGTTCCGGAGAGGTCGAGGGCGAGGTCAGGAGCTCGCCGCCGGCGCCTTCGACGAGCAGCGCCGAGAGAAACTCCGCCGCGCCGCGCATCGTCGGGAACCACTTCTTCAGATAGGCCTTGTCGCCCGAGAAACGGTAGTGCTCCATGATCTGGCGGCAGACCCAGCCGCCGCCGACGGGCCAGTAGGCCCACCAGGGGCAGCCGCTGGCCGGACCGGCGAAGCCCCAGATGTCGGAATTGTGGTGCAGGCACCAGCCGGGGAGCCCGTAGACCTTCGACGCCGCCACCGCGCCCTGCCGGGAATAGACCCCAAGCTGCGCCTCGAAGGGTTCGAGGCACTCGGCGAGGTTGGCGGTCTCGACCGGCCAGTAGTTCATCTCGGCATTGATGTTGAGCGTGTAGTTGCTGCCCCAGGGCGGGTTGAGCATGTTGTTCCAGATGCCCTGGAGGTTGGTGGCGCGGGTGCCGGGGCGTGAGGAGGCGATCATGAGGTAGCGGCCGAAGTTGTAAAGCAGCGCGATGAGCGTCGGCGGCGCGTACTTCTTTGCGGGGGAGCCTTCGATGAGCTCGCCGGTGGGGATACCGGCCTCCGCGGCGGGGGCTTCGAGCGTCAGGCGCGAGCGGTCGTAGAGCGTCCCTATGTCCGCGACATGCGCCGTCAGGAGCGCGTCAAAGCCCTTGGATTCGGCCGCGTCGAGGTCGGTCGCGCACTGCGCGCGGAAGTCTATGCCCGACTCCTCGGGGTTCGTGTCGCAGTCCTTGAAGTTGGAACGGATGGCGACGAGCAGCAGCAGGTCTTTCGCGCCTTCGACGGTCAGGCGGCCATCCGCGGCGCGGTAGACGGCGCCGGGGGCGACGGCGCGCACCGCGACGCGGAAGGCGATGCCCGTAAGGCCGTCGGCGGTCTCGTAGGCCGCGGCCGGCGTCTGGCGCGACCAGGCGGGGCAGACGCCGTCGAAGAAGAGCTCGCGGCCGGCGGCGGAGACCGCGCCCCTGACGGGCGAGTCGAAGCCGAGGCGGTAGTCGCGCGGCTTCGCGGAGCGGATGCGTTTCACGAAGACCGCATCCGGATTACTGCAGAAGGCGATGGCGGAGACCCTGCCGGACGTGCCGGAGAATGCGCAGGTGTCGACGGCGCGGCGCAGGTCGAGGGCGCGGGAGAAGCCGCGCGCGCCGGGGTCGTCGGCGGTGATGTGGAGGTTGCCGGCCGTGACGAAGACCGCGGAGTCGCGGAAGCCGGGGCCCGGTGCTTTGCCGCAGATTTTCCAGAACCGTTGCGAAGCCTGGGTGTATTTTCCGGCGCGGAGAAGGCGGCGGAGGCCCGGCAGCTTGTCCTTGAGGACTACCGGATAGCGCGAATCGGGCCGGCCGGACCAGAGCGTGTCCTCGCTGAAGGCCACGACGTCGTCGGCCGTGCCGTCGAAGACCATTGCGCCGATCCTGCCGTTGCCGAGGGGATAGGCCTCGTTCCAGTTGGCCGCGGGGGTCTTTTCGAAGAGCGTTTCCTGGCTGTTCATGAGCTCCTTGCGGCCCGCGTCCGCCGCGGGTGGCGCGCCGTTACTGGCGCATGGCGTTGAATCATATCATATCCCGCGCCGGTCGTGGCAACCGCCCCCGCCAAAAAATTTTCCAGGGTGGCTTGACGGAAAGGCGATCAGCATGTAAGCTAATGCAGTTTTCATTTTAGCCCGGGTCGGCTAAAACGAACCACGAACAAGGCACTGGGCAGTTGCCCCCATGCTGCGCCGCGCGTGCGGGGCGGAATGGGAGGCTATCTGTTTCACGGCTGAGTGGGGACAACGGTAACGAGCCCATGTAGCTCAGTCGGTAGAGCACTTCCTTGGTAAGGAAGAGGTCAGCGGTTCGATCCCGCTCATGGGCTCCAGCAACGGGGGCCAGTGCGCCCCAGGAGAAGGCAGCGATGGCTAAAGATACATTTGTCCGCTCGAAGCCGCACGTGAACGTCGGTACGATCGGCCACGTCGACCATGGCAAGACGACGCTAACCGCCGCAATCACCCGCGTGCAGTCGCTGAAGGGCTTTTGCGACTTCGTTCCGTACGATCAGGTGGCCAAGGCCTCCGAGTCGGCCGGGCGTCGCGACGCGACCAAGATCCTGACGATCGCCACCTCGCACGTCGAGTACGGCACGCCCAACCGCCACTACGCGCACGTCGACTGCCCCGGCCATGCCGACTTCGTCAAGAACATGATCACGGGCGCCGCGCAGATGGACGGCGCGATCGTGGTCGTGAGCGCGGCCGACGGGCCGATGCCGCAGACGCGCGAGCACATCCTGCTGGCGCGCCAGGTTGGCGTCCCCGCGATCGTCGTGTTCCTCAACAAGGTCGATCTGGTTGACGATCCCGAACTGCTGGATCTGGTCGAGATGGAGATTCGCGAGCTCCTGAGCAAGTACGAGTTTCCCGGCGACGACATTCCGGTCGTGCGCGGTTCCGCGCTGCCCGCGACGCAGGCGGCTTCGCCCGACGATCCGGCCTGCGCGTGCATCACGGCCTTGATGGAGGCGCTGGACAGCTACATTCCCGAGCCGGTCCGCATTCTGGATCAGGCCTTCATGATGCCGATCGAGGACGTCTTCTCGATCGAGGGCCGCGGCACGG
>CAYPJN010000164.1:0-6311 GCA_964411055.1 uncultured Lentisphaerales bacterium
ACACGGCGCCGATGAGCGCGCCCAGGACGCCGCTCATCCGCCGATGAGCGTCCGTTCCAGCGGTCCCAGACGGGCGCGGAATCCGGCGCGCCAGTAGGCGCGGCCGAAGGCTTCGCGGACCGCGCGCGGCCGCAGGAAGGCGCGCGCCATGGCGGGCGGCCTGGCCAGGTGCCGGCATGGCGCGTTCCCGCCGAACGAGGAGCGGTGCGGCAGTTCGCCCAGCGCCTCGGCCTCGGCGCGCGTGGGATGACGCAGCACCCGTTCCAGCACCGTCTCGAGGTACCCGAACGGCAGCCGGTCGTGCTCCGTCATCGTCGGCACAACGGCGAGCAGGTTCTGCACGAACTCGGCGGCGGCGGCGGACACGCGGCCGAGCGCCTGCCGCTGCTGCGGGGTGGTCTCCCATGCGCCGCAGACCGGACGCCAGCCCTGCGCATCGCGCGCGAGGCTCACGACGGTGGCATGCGGCGCCGTGAACAGGTGCTCGATCAGCTCGACGCACTCTGCCAGCAGCGCGGCGCGCGGCTGCGGCTGGCCCAGATGGAAGAAGAAGGAGGCCAGCTCGCAGCCGGCCTCGACGACGGGCGCCGCGGCCGTCCAGGTTCCGAAGTAGAATCCGCGCAGGCGGAAGTCCGGCTGCCGCAGGCGCAGCAGATCCTGCAGCGAACGCAGCGAGGATGCCTGCCAGCCGAGATCCACGATCGCGACCGGCCCCGGAACGAAGCCCACGTCGTCGAAATAGGCGGTCACGTTCGCGCGCTCGGCCTGCGCGATGGCGAGGATTTGCGGCGCCACGGCCAGCAGCAGTTGACGCAGGCGCGCCTGGTGCCCGGGCGAGCGGAAGTGGCCGCCGGCGACCGTGATCTCCTCGTCGAGGCCGGAGAAGCCGGCCCGGCGCGCGTCCGCGGCCAGGGGATCGGCATCGAGGCCGATGCGCTCGAGAAAGTCGCGGACGCTCAGGAACGCGTCGGCGGTCATCAGGAAACCAAGCGCGGCATCGTCCATCCGCTCGATGCGCGCCAGGTTCAGCAGGCGGCGCGAGGCGTAGAGGTAGGCCGATTCGATCGGCAGGTTCCAGCGGTCGGCGCAGGCGCGGAAGATCTGCTCCAACTGGTAGCCGTCGCGCGAGAGGAAGAAGAGTTTGCGGACGCCCTGCGCAGCGGCCTGATCCGCGATCCAGCGCGAGAAGGCGAACATCAGCGGTCCGGACAGCTCGTATCCCAGGCGGTCCCAGATGTCGGCGCCGCCGGTCTGTTGCGCCAGACGGCGGCGCGCGAGACCCGTGCAGAGGCTGGAGAGTGCCTCGCCAGAGGCGGCGGAGCCCAGCGCAAACTGCTGGTCGGCCAGGGCCGTCCAGCCCAGCCGCTCTCGGGTGAGGTGCAACGTCCGCAGGCCCATGGCGGCCGGACGCTGGTGATCGGAGACGGGATGGTCGCCGACATGCAGCACCCGACCGGGCGGACAATGTGTGGCGTCCAGCAGATCGCGGAAGAGGCTGCCGGAGTGCTTGGTGTGGCCCTGCGTGCAGGATACGAGAACCTCGGGCGCGGCATAGCCGCCGGCCTCGAGCAGGGAAGCGATGAATTCCGCCGGCAGGTACATGTCCGAGACGAAGACCACGCGTACGCCCCGCGCGCGGGCCGCCCGCACCGCATCGAGGACGGCGGGGCTGGCATAGCAGAGGCGCCGTTCGGCGTCCAGTTCCATCCGCATGGCCGCGTCGGCCAGCGAACGCGAAAAGCCGTCGAGCCCGGCGAGCACGTCGTAGATCTGAGCGAAGGTCACATCCTCGCAGGCGCCGCCGACATGGCGCTGGCGCGCGATGCGCTCGGCCGCGACCCGCGCCATGGCGAAGGGCGCGCCGGCGCCTCCCGGCAGCCGCCGGACCGCCGGCTCGATGAACGCGAACAGGTCCGTCGGCTGGCGGAGGAGGCGCAGCAGGGCGGTGTCGAAGACATCGACCGACAGGAGATCTCCCGGCTGCAGCGACGTCACGGCCCGCAGGAGCGCCCCGCGGTCCTCCGCGTCGGAGACCGGGGCCGGTTGCCGTCCGGCGGCGGCCCGGCGGCGTTTGCGGCGGGCGGCGATGTTCTTGAGCGGCAAGCGTGCCAAGGCCCACAGGTAGGCGGCCGTCTGGGCGAGGGCCTTGATGTAGCGCGGGAACCTACGGGCAGTCGGCTCGTTCTGGGCCTTGAGCGCGTCGACGCGTTTCGACAGGAGGGTGATCGAATGCGACACGTTCATCAGGAAGCCGAGCCCCATGCGCCCGGTCTCCAGATCCTGGCGCATGTAGTGGTTGAAGAGCCGGGCGTTCATCTCCTTGTGGACGGCGAGTCCCGCGGTCGACGAGTTGCCGTAGGCCGATGCGCCGCACTGCGTGCGCCAGTGCCACCGGGCCAGGCGTTCGGACACCACACCGATGTCGTACCGCATGAGAAAGCGGAGGTTGAAGTCCCAATCCCCCAGCACGGTGAAATGCTCGTTGAAATACCCGACCGCCTCATGCGCGCGGCGGCGGTAGAGAAAAGCTATCGGCGGGAAGCGGTTCTCGCCGGCGACATCCGCCAGCCGGATCGTCTCGCAGGCGGGGAAGTCGGCGCGCCACCGCTCGACGATGTTGCCATGGCCATCGATCTCCTCGAAGATCCACACCGTGTTGGCGACGACGCCCTGGACAGGATCCTCCGCGCCCCGCTGTTCCAGGTAGTTCACGCAGGTCTCAAGGAAGGCGGGCGCCCATGAGTCGTCGTCGTCATGGATCACGATGTAGTCGCTGGACGAGGCGCGGATCGCCTGGTTGGAGGCGTTCTGCATGCCCGTGGAACACGGATTGTGGAGGATCTGCAGGCGCCCCCGGTAGGCGGCGGCATACTCCGCGGCCAGCAGGTTCACGGGCGCGGGGTCGCCGCCGTCATTGACGATCACATGCACCCATTCAGCGTAGGACTGCCCCAGGACCGACTCGATGGCGCGCCGCAACATCAGGGGGCGCTCACGGGTGCGGGTGATGACCGCGACGCGACCGAAGACAGGATCGGGGTTCTTCATGTTCTTGCGACGACTTGAGCAGCGAATGAATTAAAAGGAGGATGCCAGAAGGTGCCCATGGCGTCAAGGACGGCCGGGATTCGCGTGCCCTTGTACAAGTTGCCGAAGGCGCGCCCATCAAGTATAGTAATCACATCGTTCGCCTCTCGAAGAGGCCGGCCGGACGCACCTGTTGGCGCCGGCCGAGGCGCTTTCCCGTCGAGCCGGGCAGGAGATATCCCTATGTCCAAGTTCAGCAAGTCCGCCGGCATGGCGGAGTTCGAGGCTCTGCTAGATCAGCAGATGGCCGGATACCGCAAGGGCTTCCAGCCCGGCGAGCGGGTGGAGGCGCGCGTGCTCTCCATCGGCAAGACCCACATTGTCCTCGATGTCCAGGCCAAGAACGAGGGGCTGGTGCCCTTGGCCGACTTCACGGACGAGGAGGGACGGGTCACGGTCGCGGCGGGCGAGACCGTCACTGTCGTCTTCGCCAACGCGCTGGGCGGGGCCTACATGTTCACGGGCCGCCTGTCGGGCGGCGTCGCCGTCGACCAGTCGCTCGCGCAGGCGCACGCCTCGGGCCTGCCGGTCGAGGGCAAGGTCACGGCGGAGGTCAACGGCGGCTACGAGGTGATGATCGGCCCGCGCCGCGGGTTCTGCCCCTATTCGCAGATTTCCCTCTACCGCCAGGAGGGCGCGGTCTACGTCGGCCAGACCTTCAACTTCATCGTCCAGGAGTACGACGAGGAGGGGCGCAACGTGGTCGTCAGCCGCCGCGCACTGCTCGAGCAGGAGCGCGAGCGGCAGCGCGAGGAGCTGCGCCAGGAACTCGAGGTCGGGGCGACCCGCTCCGGGCGCGTCACGCGCCTGACGGACTTCGGCTTCTTCGTCGACCTCGGCGGCGTCGAGGGACTGGTGCCGATGAAGGAGCTCTCCTACCGGCGCGACGTAAAGCCCGCCGACGTCGTGAAGGAGGGCGACGCCGTCGAAGTGCTCGTCCGCGAGATCGACTGGGAGCGCAACCGCATCTCGCTCAGCCTGCGCGCGGCGCAGGCCGACCCCTTCGCCCAGGCGGCCACGCGCTACCCGGTCGGGAGCACGGTGCACGGCAAGATCACGCATATCGAGCCCTTCGGCGCCTTTGTCGAGCTGGAGCCCGGCGTCGAGGGCCTGATCCCGATCGGCGCGCTGGGCAACGGGCGGCGTATCTCGAGCCCCCGCGAGGTGGTGGCCGAGGGGCAGGAGATGGATCTGCAGGTCGAGTCGGTCGATACCGAGCGGCGACGCATGAGCCTGCGCCCGTTCGATGCGCGGCTGGCGTCGATGCAACCCGCCAGCCTCGCCGCCGGCGCGCGGGTCGAGGGTCTCGTCGAGGGCTACAAGCCGTTCGGCGTCTTTGTGCGCCTCTCGGAGAGCCAGACCGGCCTGCTGCACATCAGCGAGACCGACATCGGCAAGGGCGGCAATCCCGAGGCGCGGCTGGAGCGCGCCTTTCCGCCCGGCAGCAAGATCGAGGTGGTCGTCAAGGAGAACGACGGCCGCCGGGTCTCGCTGACGCTTCCCGGGCGCTGGCGGCCGGGCGAGGTCGACGAGGAGCAGGCGGCGCTCGACGCGTTGCGTCAACGCGGCCCCGCCAAGGCGCTCGGCAGCCTCGGCGAGCTGTTCGACGGACTCAAGCTTTGAGACGGGGGCGGCGGCATGGACGGACTCTGTTCGCCTGACGGTCGCCTGCGGATTGACCTGGCGCTGCGCGCCGGAGGCCGCGAGGTGCTGGCGGGAACGCCATGCCTGCGCGTGCTGCTCGACCGGCGCGTGCTGCTGGCCTGGAGCCCGCTGGCTTTTGCCGGCACGGACGGAACCGCCGCGTGGCGCCGGGACGGAGGATGCTCCGCGCGCGATGTCGAGCAACTTCCGGACGGCACGCCGGGGACGGAGGCGGTCTGCGCTTTCGCTCCGTTACGCCCATACGGAACGGCCTTCTCCGTCACCCTGCGCTGCGCAGGACTCGGCGTGGCCTGCCGCACGACGCCGGCGATGGAGACGCGTTTCCGCTTTCCCCTTGAGACGCAGTGGATCATGGCGGATGCCGCCGCGCCATGCGGATTTTCACGCCACCCGGTGGCGCGCGCGCTGGCGGACTCGCCGCTGCCGGTGACCTTGCTCTACCCCCACGGCAAATGCGCCGCCATGCGCCGCGAGGTTGACGGATGGCTGTTGATCGCCGGCGACCGCCCCGCGGATCTGCCGGCCAACCGGGTGCGCGGCTGGCTGGCCGGCGGTGCGTCCGAATCCGGCGCCGTGGACGGGCCGGCTTCCGTGGTCCCGTCCGATGCCGCGGCGTTCAACTGCCATCTGCCGTTTGTCGTCACGCCCTCCATGTCCGCGCCGCAGCCGATGCTCTGGACCGCGCCGCGGCTTGATAACGTCACGCCGGCGCATGCCGCCGCGCTGCAGCGCCTGCGCGCGCTGGAGTGGCGCGACGCGGACACGCGCTGGCTCCGTGGCGAAATTGGCGAGTACGTCCTTGCGGCCTGCCGACAGGGGGCGTCCTGGCGCGTGTCGGCCCTTACGGCCAAGGCCCGCGCCTGGACCCTCCGGCTGCCCTTTTTGGAGCCGGGGCGTCGCTACCGCGCCGCCTGGCGGCACGATCCGCAGCCTTACCGCCCCTGCTTCCAGCCGCTGCCCGGCGAGATGGACGCCGACTGCCGGCCGCTGATCTGGCTGGCCGATGCGGGCGGATTCACCCTGGATCTGGAGCCGCTGGACACCGGCGGCCAGGAGGTCTGATCCTGCTCCACGCGATCACCCAGTGGCTCAACGGCCCGCACGCCGGCACCACCATGCTCGTGCTGCGGATGACCTTCTTCGGCGCCTTTGCCGGCGCGGCCCTCTGGCTCGCACTGGGCGGCCGGCGCGCGGCGGGCGGCCGGCCGGCAGGGTTTCCCCTGCTGGCCTTCCTGACGCTGGCCGCCTGGGGCGGCATCCTGGCGGCGCAGTTCAACTGGCAGATGCTGGGCGCCCGCAACATCGACTTCATGCGCTTCATGCGTCTGCACAACGCGCGCCCCTCCAGCCTCGTGCGGCGCGGCTCGATCCTCGACTGCCACGGCACGGTGCTGGCTCTCGACGATCCGCGGCCGGGGCAACCCTGGAACCGGCGCTATCCGCTGGGCGCGGCCGCCGCGCATGTCGTCGGCTACTTCGACACGCAGTATGGCATGACGGGCATGGAGCGCGCCGGCGACCAGGTGCTGAGCGGCATCGGCGGCACCGCGCGCGACGAG
>CAYPJN010000165.1:0-4793 GCA_964411055.1 uncultured Lentisphaerales bacterium
GCCGGCCGCGTCGGCCACCAGAATGACCTCGTGCGCCGCGCGCAGCGCCCGCGCGTTGTTCTCCAGCCGGGGCAGCAGGCGGTTGTGCCCGGGGCCCGTGTCGACGGCATCCTCCCCTGCCAGCGCCTGTGCGAAGCGCTTCAACTGTTCGACGCTCAACAGCTCGGCGCGCAACGGCTCCTCGACACTCCCTCCGGCGTGTCGGCGTCCGCCTGATTCAACGAACCCCCGCCATTTGACAAGCCACTCCTGTAACGGAATCCCATACATGACAACATAATAACCGAAATTTGCGAAAATGACCAGTGGCGACTAAATCACTGGAATGCCGCTTTTAGGAAGGTGCATGACAATCGTGGGGCTGAACCACCGAGTCGATCGTGCCGTCGGTCAGGCGCGTCTGGAGCCGTGTGCCGGCGGGCGCGGCGGCCACCGAGCGCACTATCTGTCCGTCGGCGCGGCGCGTAATGCTGTAGCCGCGCGACAGCACGGCCAGCGGGTTGAGCGCCTGGAGCTGGCTGGAGGCCGAGGCGAGCCGCAATTGTCCTTCATGCCCGCGCGCCGCCACCGCCGTGCTCGCGCGGGCCTGCAGCCGTTCGAGGCGCAGGCGGAGCTGCGGCAGGCGGTCAACCTGCATGTGGCCAAGGGCCGCCGCCGCCCGCTCGCAGCGGTGCTGCGCCTGGCTGCGGCGCGCGTCGAGCGCGCCCTGCGAGCGCGTCTGAAGATGGTCGAGCTGCTGCCGGAAGAGCCCGACGGCGTGCCCGGGCTCGCTGAAGACGCGGTTCGCGCGCGCGGCGGCAAGGCGTCCGCCGAGAAGATCGAGGCGGTGCCCGACCTGGCGGCGCAGGCCGCGCGCGATGGTCGCCACCTGCTCCTCGAAATCGCGCTTGCGGCCGACGACCTGCTCGGCGGCGGCCGAAGGCGTCGGACATCGCAGGTCGGCGACGAGGTCGCTGATCGTGGTGTCGATCTCGTGACCCACGGCCGATATGACGGGTAAACGCGAGGCGGCGATGGCCCGCGCGACGATCTCCTCGTTGAAGGGCCAGAGATCCTCCAGGCTGCCGCCGCCGCGGGTGACGATGATCACGTCGAGCGGCGCATGGCCGGGTAGCACCTGGCCGGCGGGATCACCGACGGCGTTGAGCCGTTCGATGCCCAGCGCAATCTCCTCCGCCGCTCCGCTCCCCTGCACCCGCGCACCCCGGATCAGGATGTTCAGGTTGGGGAAGCGGCGGTCGAGGATGTTGAGGATGTCGCGCAGCGCGGCGCCGGTCGGAGATGTGACGATGCCGATGTGGCGCGGCAGGCTGGGCAGTGGGCGTCGCGGGCGGTCGAAGAGGCCCTCGGCCTTGAGCTTCTGCTTGAGCGCCTCGAAGCGCGCCATCAGGCCTCCCAGTCCCGCAGGCTCCATCTGGCGCACCACGATCTGGTACTTGCCTTGCGGCGCGTAGACCGTGACGGAACCGAAGAGGCGCACGGCCTGTCCGTCGGCCGGCTCGAAAGCGATGGCGGCGGCGACGTTGGCGAAGAGAATCGCGTTGAGTTGCGCGCCGGCGTCCTTGAGCGTGAAGTAGGTGATGCCCGAGGCCTGACGACGGAGGTTGGAAATCTCACCGGCGACCCAGACGCTGCCCACCCCCGCCTCGATCTTCTGCCGGATGAGCTGCGTGAGCTGCGTTACGGTATAGGTTTGGGCTTCCATGTGCCTGCCGATGGGCCGGGCGCGCGCGGCGGCCGGGCCGGCGTGCCGTTCAGCCCACTTACCGGAGCGCCGGAAACGTCGGCTCACCGACGAGATGGCTGCCGTCGTCAGTCAGTCGCACGCGGGCAATGGAGCAGGCCTTGCCCGTGGTGCGGTCGGCCTCGATGATCGCACCCTCGAGGACGGCCGGTCCCTTGGCGATTTCGAAGCGCGACGGCATGCCGGTGGTGAACTTCCTGAGCACCGGCGCGATCTCGCGCCCGATGACCGAGTCGCGCGGACCGGTCATGCCCAGGTCCGTGATGTAGGCCGTGCTGCCGGGCAGCAGGCGTTCGTCGCTCGTCTGGACATGCGTGTGCGAGCCGACCACGGCGCTGACGCGCCCGTCCAGGTGCCAGCCCATGGCGATCTTCTCCGAGGTCGCCTCGGCATGGAAATCAACCACCACCGGGCCGCCGCGGGGGATGCGCTTCAGCAGCGCGTCGATGCAGTGGAATGGGCAGTCCGCCGGCGGCAGGAAGACGCGCCCGAGCAGGCTGACCACCGTCAGCGGCCCGAGGGCGGTCTGTACCGTGGCCCAGCCGTTGCCGGGGCACTCCTCGGGCATGTTGGCCGGTCGCACGAGGCGCCGTTCGCGCGCCAGGAAGGCGTCGGCGCCCTTCTGGTCCCAGACATGGTCGCCGAGAGTCAGCACGTCGGCCCCGGCCTCGAAGAGCTCCACCGCCAGCGTCTCGGTGATGCCGCTGCCGGCGGCCGCGTTCTCGGCGTTGGCGATCACGGCATGCAGGCCGTGCGCGGCGCGCAGGCGCTTGACGCCCGTCTTGAAGATGCGGCGTCCGGGGCTGCCGACAATGTCACCGACAATCAATATTCTCATGTTCTACCGCGCATACTCGATGCACCGCTGCTCGCGGATGACGACGACGCGTATCTGTCCGGGGTACCGCAGCTCGGCCTCGATGCGGCGCCCGATCTCGCGCGCCATGAGCATGGCCTCGTTGTCGCCGACGGCCTGCGGGTCGACGATCACGCGGATCTCGCGCCCGGCCTGGATGGCGAAGGTGCCCTTGACGCCCGGGAAGGCGTTGGCGATGGCCTCCAGCTTCTCGATGCGCTGGATGTAGATCTCGGTGTTTTCCGAGCGCGCTCCCGGGCGCGCGCTCGAGATGGCGTCGGCCGCCGAGCAGAGCACGGCATAGAGGCTGGTTGCCGCGACATCCTCGTGGTGCGCCTCGACGGCGTTGACCACGACGGGATCTTCGTGGGCGCGGCGCAGCATTTCGGCGCCGATGCGCGCGTGGCCACCCTCGGCATCCTGGCCGGCGCTCTTGCCGATATCGTGGAAGAGGCCGACGCGCCGCGCGAGCTGCGGGTCGAGGCCCAGTTGGTCGGCCATCAGGCCCATCAGGCGCGAGACTTCGATGGCGTGCAGCAGGACGTTCTGCGAGTAACTGGTGCGGAACTTTAGCCGTCCGAGCTGGCGCAGCAGCTCCGTGTCGACGTGCTGCTGCCGGACCTCGTAGGCCGCCTCGCGGCCGGCCTGCAGGATGGTTTCCTCGATGTTGGCGGTGGCCTTGGCGACCTCCTCCTCGATGCGCGTCGGATGGATGCGTCCGTCGGCGACCAGCGCCTCGAGCGCCTGGCGGGCGACCTCGCGGCGCACGGGATCGAAGCCCGAGATGACGACCGCTTCCGGGGTGTCGTCGATGAGCAGGGTCATGCCCGTGGCCGCCTCGATGGCGCGGACGTTGCGGCCCTCGCGCCCGATGATGCGGCCCTTGATCTCCTCATTCGGCAGGCTGACGGTACAGGTGAGGCTCGCGCTGGCGTGCGGGGCGGCGTAGCGCTGCACCGCGAGGGCCACGAGGTTCCGCGCCTCCGCCTCGGCCGTCTCGCGCGCCTCCTCCTGCAGTCGTCGCAGCAGGCTGCCGGTCTCCGCGCGCACCTCGTCCTCGACCTTCTGCCGCAGCTCGCGGCGCGCCTCCTCCTGGGTCATGCCCGCGAGCCGCTGCAGGCGTGCATGCAGTTCCGCCGCGGCGCGGTCGGCATCGGACCGGCGGCGCCCGAGCTCCGCGGCCTCGGCCTGCAGGGCGGCCTGGCGCGCCTCGGCAGCGGCCTCCTTGCCCTCGACAACCTTGAACTTGCGGTCGAGGTTCTCCTCGCGCAGCACGAGCCGGTCGTCGAAGTCCTGCAGTTCCTTGCGGCGCGCCTTGGTGGACTGTTCGAACTCCTCGCGGGCCTTGACCACCTCGGCGCGGGCGAGGATCTCGCCCTCGCGCAGCCGGTTCTTGACCTCCGCCTCGGCCGCATCAAGTCGGGCCTTGGCCTGCTTCTCGATGGAATCCGCCTGCCAGCGCCCCAGCAGCGTGCGGATGCCGTAGCCGGTCAGGAGCCCGATCAAGGTGGCCAAGCTTCCAATCAAGACATTATTCATTTTCCGTTATTCTTCCGGCCGGCCCTCAGTTTGCGCCGCGCGCCGTCCGCTTCATGCCGGGCGATGGCCGATGCGCCCTTCCAGGGATCCGCCCCACCCCAGCTTGCGGTTGAGCACGGCCAGGGGGTTGCCTTCGGCCAGGCCGGCGATGCGCACCACCACCGGACTGCGGACGATCTCGACGCGGTCGCCCTGTCCGAGTGTGCCGCACTCGCGCCCGTCGAGCGCCAGGATCTGCGGCCCAGAAGGCCGCTCGCAGCACAGGCTGACGGCGGCGGCCACGGGCACGACCAGCGGACGCGCGCCGAGGGCGTGCGGGCAAATGACGCTGATGGTCAGCGCGGGGGTCTCGGGCAGAAGGATCGGCCCGCCCGCCGCCAGCGAGTAGGCCGTCGAACCTGTGGCCGTGGCCACGATGACGCCGTCGCAGGCGTAGGTGGTGACATGCTGGCCGTTGATCCACAGCGCCAGATGCACCAGGCGCGCCGAGGCCCCGCGCGCGACAACGACATCGTTGAGTGCCTTGGGGCCGACCGTTTCGGCCTTGCCGTCGGTGCGCACGATGCGCGCGGCCAGCGTGGCGCGCTCGCTGATCCGGAACCGGCGTTCGTGCAGGGCCTGTTCGAGAGCGTCGAGCACAAAGCTCGCGTGGGC
>CAYPJN010000165.1:4803-6300 GCA_964411055.1 uncultured Lentisphaerales bacterium
CGCTTGGCGTCCTGCAGGGCCTGCAGCGCCTCGTCGAAGTGCGCCTCGTCGACGCTCGTCAGGTAGCCCAGCGACCCAATATTGAAACCCATCAGCGGCAACCCCGCCGCATCGAGCAGATGCGCCGCCCGCAGCAGCGTGCCGTCGCCGCCCAGCACGATGACCGCCTCGGCCAGGCCCTTGAACGCCTGCACGGACGCGACGGGTGTCATGCCGCCGCCCGCCAGGCGGCAGGTGTCCGCGTCGGCATGCAGCGCCAATCCCAGACGTCCCGCGGCACGCACAACGCGCCGCAGGGCCTCCGGGGCCCGCGGATTCTCATGGTTGACGACGATGCCGATTTTGTGCATGTCAGGTGGCAGGGACGGGCGGGGCGGCCTTGGCGTCCGTCCCGGCATGGCGCGGCGCGCCGCGCAATTGGATGTGCAGCTCGCGCAGTTGCTTTTCCGAGACCTCCGCCGGGGCCTGCATCATGAGGTCCTGCGCCTTCTGGTTCATCGGAAAGGCGATGACTTCGCGGATGTTCTCCTCGCCGGCCAGCAGCATGACGGTGCGGTCGACGCCCGGGGCGATGCCGCCGTGGGGTGGCGCGCCGTAGCGGAAGGCGTTGAGCAGGCAGCCGAAGCGCGACTCGACGTCCTCGCGGCTGTAGCCCGCCAGGGCGAAGGCCTTGTACATGATCTCCGGGCTGTGGTTGCGGATCGCGCCGCTGGAGAGTTCGACCCCGTTGCAGACCACGTCGTACTGGTAGGCGAGGATCTGGAGCGGATCCGGAGCGTCAAGCGCCTCCAGTCCGCCTTGTGGCATAGAGAAGGGGTTGTGGGAGAAGGCCACGGCCCCGGTCTCGCTGTCGCGCTCGTACATCGGGAAATCAACGATCCAGCAGAAGCGGTAGGCATCCTTCTCGACGAGCCCGAGGTCGCGTCCCAGCTTGCAGCGGATGTCGCCGCCGACGCGGGCGGCGGCCGCAGCCTCGTCGCAGAAGAAGAACATGACATCGCCGTCCTTCATGACGCCGGCCTCCGCCAGCGCGCCGATCTCGGCCGGCGTCAGAAACTTCTGGATCGGCCCCTTTACGACCGCGCCGTCCCAGACGAGGTAGGCCAAGCCCTTGGCGCCCAACCCCTTGGCATACTCGACGAGCTTGTCGAAGAAACTGCGCGGCTGCGTCTTGATGCCCGGCACGGGCAGCGCCCGCACCACGGCGCCGCCGGCGATGGCGCCGGCGAAGGCCTTGAAGCCCGAGGAGCGGAAGACCTCGGTGACGTCGATCATCTCCAGGGGGATGCGCAGGTCGGGCTTGTCGTTGCCGTATTTCAGCAGCGCCTCGCGGTACGGTATGCGGCGCCACGGCGCGGCTTCGACCGTCTTGTCCGAGAAGCGCGTGAAGGTGCTGTGGAGCACCTGCTCGACCACGGCGAAGATTTCGTCCTGCGTGACGTAGGACATCTCGATGTCGAGCTGGTAGAACTCGCCCGGCGAGCGGTCGGCGCGGGC